>CAZLOL010000312.1:0-4388 GCA_964561045.1 uncultured Ignavibacteriaceae bacterium
ATTTGTATCACCAGGAACCAAAGAAGTAACATTCAGCGGTTCAAATCTAAGCAGCGGTGTTTATTATTATACACTTTCTGCAGGTGATATCAAGGAAACGAAAAAAATGATGTTGATTAAATAAAATATATTTGTTTAAATACTTTTAAATAAAACCGACCCTCATAAAAAACAAGAAATTGTACTTTTGTGAGGGTTTTTTAAAATCAGAAAGATTATGACAAAAAAAATTACTAACTTAATTTTTTCTAAAAAGGGGGAAAAAATGATAACACCATTTAGATTTACAATTTCCCTTCTGTTCGTTCTTAGTTTTATTGTAAGCAGTTCATTTGCAATAGACAAACAGGGAACGACCGGAAAAATCACCGGAAAAGTCATTGATGCCAAGGATAAATCACCTTTAGTGGGAGCAACAATAAAGGTTGAAGGTTCTAATTTAGGCGCAATTACAGATGATGTCGGTGAATATACAATATTAAATATAGATGTAGGAACATATTCAGTAACAGCATCATATATTGGTTATGACCCTCAGACGGTAACAGACGTTAAAATTTCAGCTGACCTTACAACAAAAGTAGATTTCTCTTTGAGATTAAAAGGAACTGAAATTACAACTGATGAAATAGAAATTGTAGGTAAGAGAAATACAATCTCTCCTGATCAGAGCGGAGCAATTATTAATAAGGAATTCATTGATAATTCCGGTATCAGGGGAATTCAAAATCTTGCTTCAACTACATCGGGAGTTGTTCAGGATGAAAAAGGTCAAAGCATTAATATACGGGGTGGTAGAGTAAATGAAACTGCCATTATTGTTGATGGAGTATTAACAACAAATCCATTGAACGGAACATCTTCTGCAGTAGTAAGTACTTCAACTCTGGAAGAATTAGCAGTATTAACCGGCGGTTTCAGCGCTGAATACGGAAACGTACTTAGCGGTATTATCAATGTAACTACCAAATCAGGAAGCGACATATATACAGGTTCTGTTGAAGGAATTACTGATGCATTTCTTGCGAAAGATTATGCACAGGGATATAATGTATATAATTTATCTGTTGGCGGACCGTTAATTCCTACAAAAAAACTATCAAGGTTCATTAATTTTTATGGCGGACTTGAAAGAGACTGGAACTTAGTTCAAAATCCAAGCTGGATTTCAGATCAGTTATTTATTCCGCCTGCAGCAGGTGTTAACCCTGTAGGTATTGGAAACAACGTATTACCCGGATTCAGCTCAGATGTTTGGGCAGGGAATGTTAAGCTTAATTTAGATTTCTCTCAGCTAAATCAGAAAGTACCTATTCAGCTGAAATTAGGAACAAACATTTCAGAAGTAAATACAAGAACATATATAGGTTCTTATATGCTGTATAACTATCAGAATAATCCGCAGATCACTTCAAAAAATTCTCAATATTATGCAAAGATCAATCAGCAGATTTCGCCAAAAGTATTTTATGAACTGCAGTACAATTATTTTGATGTAAGTAATATAGATCAAAATCCGTTTTTCCTGGATAACTTCTATGCATACGGCTCAAGAAATAATGGAAGCAACATAGGTTTTGATGCATACAATCAGTTTGCTTTAAACGGAAGAATCTCGAATAATTTTGAAAAGAGCAATACTCAATACAGTGAGGGAACTCTGAACATGACAGCTCAGGTAAAGCAAAACGAGCTGAAATTCGGAGGAAGTTACAGATATCACACAATCAGATATTATAATGTAGCGCCATTAAGAGCAATTAATTATCAAAACATACAGAATCAGGATTCTCTTCAGTTTGTTTATGATAATGTTCTATTAGCGAATTATTTCGGTTACAACTTTGATAATACAGAAGAAGTTGACGGCGGAGTAGACGGCGCTAAGAATCCTATCATTGCAGCATTATATTTCCAGGATAAAGTTGAGTTTAAAGATTTTACTTTGAATGTAGGATTAAGATGGGACTATTTGGATGCTAACTCATGGGGTATAAAAGATATTACTAATATTACAAAATACGGAGATCCGAACAAACTGGATGATGCGGATTTTACGGATGAAGTATCTCCTACATCAGCCGTGAGTCCGAGAATCGGATTCTCATTCCCTGTGACCAATAATACGATATTCCATGCACAGTACGGTCAGTTTATTCAGCTGCCTACTTTAGAAAATCTGTATATCGGAAGAGCAAATCTTTCATACTGGGTAAATACATCAGGATTTGCCGGTTCATTCGGAAATCCGAATTTACAGCCTGAAAGAACCACTGCTTATGAAATTGGCGTAAAGCAGCAGGTAGGCGACGCTTTATCAGTTGACCTGACAGCATATTATAAAGATACTTACGACCTTATAGGAATTCAGAAATATCCTCAGTTACCTAATCAGCTGCAGGTTTATGAAAATCTTGATTACGGTACATTAAGAGGTTTAAATCTTACACTTGATTTAAGAAGGACAAACAGACTGGCATTCAATATGTCTTATGCATTAGCTTATGCTTCAGGAACAGGTTCAAACCCTGATGCAGCTTCCACAGCAGCATGGTTGGGAACAAGACAGCCAAAGCTTACTTCTCCATTGAATTACGATCAAAGACACACAGGTTTGATAAATCTTGATTACAGATTCGGAACAACTGATGTACCGAAAGGATTCTGGGGTGATGTTTTATCTCAATTCGGTGTAAATCTGTTATACACATATAATAGCGGAAGACCATTTTCACTTAAGAGCCCAACACTTGATCCGTTTTCTTCCACAGGTGCAGGCGCAACTTTGACCTCTTCAATTAACGGTGCTTATACTCCGTGGAACAACAGAGTGGATTTAAGAGTTGATAAAACTTTTACTTTTAAGCAAGTTGATCTTAATGTTTATATGTATATAATTAATCTGCTAAACTCTGAGCTGGTGAATGCAGTTTGGGCAAGCAGCGGATCACCTTCATCAACAGGTTTCCTGAATACAAGTCAGGGACAGCAGGTATCTCAGTCATATGAAAATCCTGCAAACGGAACAACTTCTGCAGAATATGAAGCATTGTATAATTTAAGATCTAAAAATGTAAACAACTTCGGACCTCCGCAACAGATAAGGTTCGGGGCAAAATTAAGCTTCTAATTAGCATTTTATCCGGGCTGTCATAATAAGATCAGCCCGGTATTTAAAAATAAATATAAAAGGAAAATAAAATGGTCAAAAAAATATTATTTTTTATAATTCCAATATTGATCGTGGCAATATACGGGTTCAAGCCCCATGATCAGCCGAGAAAAAATAGCGGTCAATTAAGGAATACGAATCCTAATCAGGTATTGGCAATTTCTTCTGAACAGTTAAATGCTAATCAGATAAGCACCTGGTTCAGGACAAACGGATCGTTTAACAGGGATCCTTCAACAGGTAATGCAGGATTTGAATGGCCAATCACAACGGGGAAAACTGCAAGATATGCTTCAGGTTTATGGCTTGGATGCATTGTAGGAAATGACACTCTTACTGCTGTTGCTGAATTCTCTTATGATTATGTAAACGGATATGTAGATGAACAAGGCAATCCTCAGGGAAGTGAGGATCCTTTGTACAAGATATATAAGATAACCGAAGGAAATACAACAAGTGAGGATTATCTCACCTGGCCGGTTAACCAGGGTGCATATACGGATTCATTGGGTAAACCTTTGAATCTCGGAACACAGACAATGTTCTATGTTTATACAGATGCTTATCCTCACGCATCAGGATCAACCAGCCTTCAGTCGCTGAAAGCGCAGATCCTCCAAACAAACTGGGCATACAATGTAAACGGTCCTCTTGGAAATATCGTTTTTCAGGAATACCGTGTAATCAACAAAAGCACAAATGTATGGACACAGACATACCTTGCACAGTGGACAGATGATGATCTGGGAAACTCTACTGACGATAAAGTAGGTGTTGATACTGCTTTAAATCTTGGATTCACATATAACGCAACAAACAATGACGGTATTTACGGTGCCGCTCCTCCTGCAGTCGGATTTGACTTCTTCAGAGGCGCGCTTGTAGCATCTCCCGGAGATACTGTAAGATATTACAGCCCTCCTGGTACCAATAATCTGGTTGTAAAACCAAACTTCAGGGATCTTGGTCTCACAGTATTTAATTATTACAACAACGGAAGTCCTCCGCCTGCAGATCCATTGAACAACACGGAAACATACAGAGTGCTGGAAGGAAAATGGAAAACAAATGAATCATGGGTCTCACCTGACGGAGATACAACAACAAAATGTTTCACAGGTGACCCCGTCACGGGAACAGGCTGGCTTAATCCGGGTGAAAGTGACAGAAGATTCTTACAGAGCACAGGTCCGTTTTCAATGAGTCCGAATGATAC
>CAZLOL010000313.1:0-4335 GCA_964561045.1 uncultured Ignavibacteriaceae bacterium
TATATATGACAGGGAATTAAAAGTAAAAGGCGGGTGGAATGTGGAGAATGTGTTTTTGAAGTATTGAGTATCAGGAGTGTGTTGAGTATGTTGAATGTTTTGTGTTTATAACAAGATATCAATGCTATCAATTAACATACCTTTTTAATTTGATCCATACTATTACTTTTTAAATTTATTACAACTTCCAGATTATAATACCTTCGGGGTAAGAGGTTTCCATTCTTCTAAATTAAAGATTAAATATAGAAACATATCAGGTTTACGGAAAACAAAAAGATGCTGATGATAAAATTATTAAATTCTGATATAATCTAAAGAATCATGTTTTAATCTCTTCAAGCTTTTTCTCAAACCAATGACGATAATTAATATCTTTTAGATTTTTAATGTTGAGATTTAATTCGGAATGATTAACTTTAGGATTTCCTTCCCTCAAATAAGTTAACTTCTCAAGAGTATTTAAAAATTTGCTTATTCTAACTTTTCTCGATTCAGCAACCAGTTTATTCCTGTTTAAAAATTTCCTGTAATTATTAATTTGAATTATTAAAGTCTCGTCATAATGCAGATCATAATACAACATTAAGTATAAGCTTTTGATATCATGTTTAATAATGAATGATTTCTCTTCGATTTCTTTTATGTAGTGAAAAGATTTATTTAACATTTTGACTGATGCTCTGAAACTGCCGGCATGATAATAATACTCTGCAAAAGAGAGTTTAATTAAATTATCCTTTTTTTCAGAATGCAGGTATTTGGAATAAACAGATATAAACCTGTATGCCCATTTTAATTCTCTCAACCGTAATGATAACAAAAGAATGTTTCGGTACAGATCTTCATCTATATTCTTTGTCTTTTTATCATAAAAATATTTCCCGTTCAGAAAATTTTTGTAAACATTAAACAGCTCGGAATCATAACTTTCTTTGTTGTCCGGAACTGAATTGCTCATTATACAATAAGATATAAGCATTGAATAATGATATGACAGCTCATCTCTGCTGAATTTTTTGCGGTATTTAAAAAATGAATCTTTGTATTTGCTATAATCTTTTTTGCTGTCGAGGTTTTGAAAAGCATTTAACAAATCAGAATATACTTCAATAATAAAAGGATCAAAATTTTCTTTTCGGACCAGTTCGGAAATATGTTTAATATCTAATGCTTTGATAGCAGTAATCATAATGCCCGGCTTTGTATCAAAATTAAAATTTGAGCCTGTAATTAAAATTCTGACATAGGTGTTGATAAGCTCGGTAAAGAAGAAAATAAAAAGGTTTATCACGTATGAGGTTCTTACGCTTCCGTTGCTAATTATTATTTTTTTATCCTTCTGGTGTTTGTTTATGATATTAAAGTTTAGCCTATTCATATCAAGAAGACTCAAATTATAATAATAAACACTGTCCTTCCCTGAAGACTCAAGGAGTCCTGAAACTTTCTTAAACGCTTTTTCAAAAAGGAAATCCTGATTCTTTTCTTAGTATGATTTTAATAACAAAAAAAGTTTATCCGTGTGATTCCTGTTCATCTCTTCGAAAATAAGAAATTCCTCAATACACCTTAGCAGTCCTGACATCAGATCTCTTAATGTTGATTCCTTGAATTTCAGTCCGGGATTAACTTTAAGAGATAATCCTTCCTTTGTTAGTTTCACAGATTTAAAATCCGGATAATATTTTTTAATTTCTTTAAAGAGAAGAATTATTTTTTTGCTTTTATTGTGATAAGTGGATTTCAGAAAATACTCCAGCTGGAGTATTTCTTTTCGGGAAAATTCCTTCAGAAGATTAAAAATAGTGTGTGAAAACATAAAATAATTTTATTGTGAAAAAGCGTCAATTAGTTATCACAAAATATTGAAATCCATTCAATATATCAAAGTTTTATTCTTTATATAGAAGTTTTTCTTTCTTCCAATATCCGTCAAATCAAAAAAAGTGTCCTTAGCATAATAATATTATTTCTCCTAAACTTACAGGAAAACTTAAAAATTAAAGGAGGAATAATGAAAAAAACACTTGCAGTAATTTGTTTTTCTCTGATCACTATTGTATATATCAGCAGTGAAGTGATTTCAACTGACAGATTCTTTAAAGAACTATCACCAAATGAGGAAAAGTTCAAAGTCGAATACAATTATGTATGGGAACACAGAGATACAGTCTGGTGGATTTGCGTTTATGATGAAGACGGAAAATTAGTGACTGAGTATCCGATGGAATAGATCTTTCATGTTTAAACATTAATAAACAAAGAAAATATTTTCTTTGTAATTATATAAATTAATAGCAGGAGAAAACATTATGATAAGACCGCCATAATATAAAAAGATTTATTTTAACATTTTTAAAAGTTTTTTTATTAATTAAAATTTCAAAAGGGAAAGTAAAATGAAAAAGAAAATTTATGTAATACCTGCATTTCTAGTTTTAGTAATTTCATCATATTTTGCTTTGAATTCTTTTAATAAGGGAAAAACAGAACCCCCTCCTGCTCCATATTTTAATGTTAGAGTTTTACAATTTGGAGGATCAAGTCCACAATATAACGCAGAAGTTGTATATAAGCAAAATGGAAATACAGTTTATAGCGCTAATACAAATACTAATGGTTGGGTCTATTATTCGTTAGCTACAGGAACTTATGATGTTTATGTTTATTATCCTGCAAGGCCAAATGACCAACAAAGCGGTCAGTTATTGAATCATTATCATGACGGAGATGAAGATGTTTCAATAACTTTAGGAGCTGTTTATTAATAATAATTTCTCATAATTATGCAGACAGATTATTCTGTCTGCATTAAAATTTTAAAAATGAAAATTCCACTTATAATTTTAACATTGTTATTAAGTATTACAAATATGTTAATCAGCCAGACCCCGGTATATTATCCCGGCTATCCTTTCATTGTTGACTCTGTCAGAAGTCCATTTCAAAAGGCAGGTGTTCCTATCACTGCCGATCTCAATAATGACGGCAGTAAAGAAATAATTTTCTTTACGGTAGTGTATGAAGGAGTCGCTATTCCTCCAGGGATGCTTTATGTTATTAAAAGTGACGGAGCATCTTTTGAGAATTTTCCTAAGGGTTATAATGAGCTGATATATGATATTAACTCCGGAGATGTCAATAAAGATGGATTTTTAGATATAGCCATTAGGTTAGAGAATTCTTTTGATATTATAGACAGATTAGGAAATCATCTACCCGGATTTCCTGTGCAATTTTCAGGCAATGATTTGGCAAGCTTCAAAAGCATGAATTTATATGATCTTGATAATGATAATAATCTTGAGATTATTGTATCAAAGATAGGTGAAATTTCCGTTTTCAATAATAAGGGTTTTCTCAGATCGGGATGGCCCAGGTATTTTCCCGGTATTTCAATGACTAATCCAGCAGTTGGTGATATTGACAATAATGGTAATGCCGAAATTATTTTAGCAACTTTTAAAAGATACTCAAGCGGTTTTGTTGATTCCTCCGCATTGAGAATTTTTAAAGAAAATGGAGAAAATTTTTCAGTAAATTGGCCCATCTATTGTGATTCAGGTTATTATAACTGGGGAGCTTCACCTTCATTGATAATTAATAATCACACTTCAGACTCAACTTATATTTTAATGTCATCTCTAATAGATTTAAATGCAGGACTGACCCGCAACCGTCTAACAATGTTTAATATATTAGGTGATATTGTTAATAGGGGTTTTAATGAAGTTATTACAGGTTTAGGAACATTAGTGATCGGAGACGTGGACGGAGACGGTATTCCGGAATTTGCAAATGGCAATCAAGGTGATCCAACAGCGCTAACATTATACTCTAATAATATGAATGTAAATCCCGGATGGCCTAACCGTGGTGTTGGAGAGCATTATGCTACTCCCGTAATAGGGAGATTGTCATATGCAAGTGATCTGATAATTTCCGATAATAATTGGGAAGCTTATAACCCCATTGGATTTGGAAACATATTCGCATACAATAAAGATGGATCAGCGCTTCCCTGGTCTCCTTTAAGACCCATAGGATTAGTAAAGGGAATTGCATTAGCTGATATAAATAATGACGGTTCTGTTGAACTAATTGGAATTTCTACAAAAACTATTAGAGAAACTTATCTTCATATCTGGTCAATTCCGGGAATCCCTTATACAAATGAAGATTTCCCGTGGCCTATGTACGGTCATGACAGATACAGGACAAACCAATACGGATTCATACCTCCCGATGAGCCGGTGGGAATTCAGGCAACTTCAACTAACGTCCCGGATAAATTTTCATTATATCAGAATTATCCAAATCCGTTTAATCCGG
>CAZLOL010000314.1:0-4315 GCA_964561045.1 uncultured Ignavibacteriaceae bacterium
TGTGAAAAACTCTGTGCAACTCAGCGGTTATTGTTGTCAACTTAGTTGTTAAAAATTTTTCTTACCATTTTGAGTAGAATTTAACTTGTAAGTGACTAATTTCTAATTCTCAATACCTAATTTAAAACTACATTCTCCCGGCTATGACAAGCGGCTTTTTAACTATTTCTATCGTACCTCCCCTTTCATCTATAGCCTCAATTAGAAGCAGATAAATACCTATCCTTAATTTTTTATTATCATTGTCCAGTCCGTTGAATATGATAGTGCCTTCACTTCCTGTGATCTGATTATTTGCTATTTCTCTAACCTGTCTTCCTTTAATGTCGAAAATTTTTATTCTCATCTGACCAAAGGAGATATTCAGTCTGTATTTGATCACTGTAAAATCTTCTTGCCCGTCATTATCCGGAGAGAAAGGATTCGGGCTGACAATTACATTTGAGTTTGATATTTTAATTTCAGTGTAAATACTGTTCTTCAATCCGGGCGTGCCTCCTCTAAGGTCTGCGCATGAACTCCAGTTGCTGCGGTCATTAGAATTTAAAGAGGGATTTATTCTTTCGAGTGAAATCCCTTTTGTGTCAGGAAGCTCAGAATTATTCCATCCCGGATCATAGAATACTGCGTCAATAATGTTATTAAGGCTGTCTGTTATTGTAAGATTCTCTCCTGTATTATTGAGACTAATGCCTGTTGATATTTTTATGATCTGGTTTACCTGAGGTGATTTGAGATAATCAAAAATATCAAATACCGTACTGTCATGTGCAAGAATAAAATAATCTCCCGGATTCATAAACAAATCTCCCGAAGACAGTACAACTGAAGTTGATGCTTCCTTATATTTCCATCCTTTCAAATTTAATGTCTGGCCTGTTGCATTAAATAATTCTATCCATTCTGACTTATTGGAAAGCGGGTCATACATGATCTCATTTATTATCACTCCCCCTCCGCTTCCGGTCTGACTGCTTACATATACTCTTTTTATCAATAAATTATTCAAAGTATCATCATCCTGGTCAAAGACAACTTTTGCAATATATTGATTATATCCGCTGTCAACACTGCTGATTGAATAATTGTAAAATAATGAATCCGAGAAACTAAGTGGAGTGAAAGTTTTTGAGATTATTAATTCGCTATTCTCGGCAATGCTGTCATGATCAGAGTCTTTGTAGATATTAAGAAGAAAATTTCCTGCATCATTCAGCCCTGTATTTTTTATAAGAAAATTTAAAGCAAGACTTTCTCCTGCTGACGGAAACAAGGGACTGTACTCAAATTTTTTCAGATAAAGATCATATTGTTTTGGTGTTATGGAATTCAGTTCGTCCGGGGTTGCTTTTTTCATATCAATGCACGTTCCCCAGTTACCCGAAATATTTGAAGCTCCTGAAGAATTTATTTTCTCCAGGGAATAACCTCCCGTATTCCCTCCCCATACAGGAAGAAATGAAACTGAATCTGCTCTTGAATTATCCGGTTCTATAATTATAATATTATCTCCTGAATTGTTCAAAGCACTCCATACTGTCTGGATGAACTTCCCTGAAAGATTCGGAAACTGACTCTTAAACTTTACCGAATCCTGACAAATTACTATAAAGGAATCCGGGTACAGTATTATGCTCTGTCCTGAAATATTTCTGATCGAAGAAGTTGCGTCTTTCCATTTCCAGTTCTGAATGTCTGCAGCAGAGTTCCCTATATTGTAAATTTCAAACCACTCGTTTGTTGCGTCTGATGGTGCGTACATGATCTCATTAATTACAACCTGTGTATGTGAAGATCTGAAACTGATCAGAATGAATATAGCAATTATGGTCTTTTTCATGTTCATCTAAATTTAAATTAATCGAATGCTTTAATCATTGAAAGCTTCCCTTATTTTCGACAATTTAAACTAAACAAATTCAAAAACAAAATTTAAATTTACCGGTTTGTGAAATCATTTATTACAAGAAACATACTAACACTAATTTTATTATTCATAAGTTTAAGCTGCAGCTCACAGTCCGCTGATCCAAAATATGCCGTCGCTGTATTGAATACACCAGTTCTTAATACAAGTGATTTTGAATCGGTATTTGGTGGTTCAGGCGGCACAACTGTTAAATTAGACAATAAAGGGCTGATCAGAGAAATGGAATTCATTGCTTTGCCGAATACAGTGTTTGAAATACTTGAAGTAATTCCTAAAGATGATCACAGCATTTTCAGAATAATAACCTCTGATTATCCTTATACATCTTCAGATCTATACATAGACAGCAGATTTGTTAAGACAACAGATACTTTGCCTGATGAAAGGAAGCAGGTTTTACCGGATAAATCAGAAATACTGAATACGCTTAATTCTCTGGACGGATATGGTTATATGTGGGGTGGTAACTGCGGTGACGGTATTGAACAATTACTTGAATTTTATCAGCCTGAAACTGATCTGAATAATTACACAAAAGATCTATGGTGTCTTAAAGGTGTGGACTGTTCAGGGCTTATTTATCAGGCAACAAACGGATCAACTCCGAGAAACACTTCCTCGCTTATAAATTTCGGAACCGGTCTCGATATAGCAGGAAAATCTGAATCAGAAATAACTTCAATGCTTCAGCCTCTTGATCTTATAGTATGGAGTGGACATGTAATAATTGTTTATGATGAAAATACTGTCATAGAAAGTACAGGTGATGCAGGTGTTCACAAAAGCGATCTTTTAAGCAGGCTGAAAAGTGTGATGAAAGAAAAAACCCCGGTCAATGACTGGGGTTCTACTTCCGGAAAAAGATTTGTTATTCGCAGATGGATTTAGATAAATTACAAATTTCAAATTACAAATTACTTTTTTTCATAATCATTATAGTATTGTCAATTATTAATGATAAACTATAAATTATTTTCTGTCTCCGAGAATTCTCAGCATAAATAGAAACATATTGATGAAGTCAAGATAAAGCGTTAAAGCTCCCATCACTGCACCTTTCTTTCCCTGTTCAGAATCAAAATCACTAGTCTGACTCATCTTTTTTATTCTTTGAGTGTCGTAAGCCGTAAGTCCTACAAAAATTATTACTCCGACATAACTTATAATCCAGTTCAGAGTATTGCTGTTTAAAAAAATATTTACAACAGATGCAATTATTAAACCGATCAATGCCATGAATAAGTATGTCCCCATTTTTGACAGATCCATTTTTGTAACATACCCAAAGACACTCACTCCCGCAAACATGCCTGCACAAATAAAGAAAGTTGAAGCAATTGAACCTCCTGTATATACAAGGAACAAAACTGAAAAAGTTAATCCCGTCAAAGCAGCATACAGAAAGAATGCGCCTATTGCCACTCCGGAAGGGATCTTATTAATAGCAAATGTAAGACCCATTACCACAGCAAGCTGAGCTATAAATAATCCAAAATATATTACCGGATTACCCATTATTACATTTACAAAACTTGAATTAGCAATTCCGTAAGCAACAACTCCTGTCAAAGCTAAACCCATTGCCATCCAGTTATATACATTAAGTAAGAATTTTCTTGTAGCTTCAGTCGAAAATGATGCATCAACTGCGCCGATGTTATTTTGAAACTGATTCATTTATATTTCTCCTTAGATTTTTATAATGCAAATTAGAATAATTTTTTATTATATAAAATTCCATTTATTCCATTGGATCCATACCCATAGCAGCCCATTCTTCCTTTGCCGGTCCGTAAACTCCCGTAACTTTAAGTCCTGCCTGCCTCATCAATACTGTCATCTGTCCCCTGTGATGCGCCTGATGAAGCATAAGATATAAAAGTGTCAGTCCCCTTTTCCATTTCTCGCCGTACATTTCATCCTCTGTATTCAGTGTATCATCTTTCCAGTCCTTTTCAATATGCTGCAAAAGAGAATCTGATGATTTTTTAAATGCTTCGGTTATCTCTTTAGCTGAGGAAGGAACTTTATCTTTATGTGCCGGTCCCTCTATCTTCAATCCTGTATTCCCCATCATTTCCGGAATTGTCTGTATCAAATGCCAGGCAAGAAATCCTAAAGATCTTCCTTCAGGGGTAATTTTTTGATTCAAAGATTCATCCGTAAGATTGCCTAAAAGTTTTACTGTGGAATCTCTTTCGTAATTCCAGTCTTTTTTAAATTGTGAAATTGATGTGTACATTTTTTTAATAGTTAATAGTTAATAGATATTAGTTAATAGTTAATATTTAGTAGTTAGTAGTTAGTATTTAGTAGTTAGTAGTTAGTAATTAGTAGTTAGTAGTTAGTAGTTAGTAGTTAGTAGTTAGTAGTTAGTAGTTAGTA
>CAZLOL010000315.1:0-4278 GCA_964561045.1 uncultured Ignavibacteriaceae bacterium
AATTACAAATTACAAATTACAAATTACAAATTACAAATTACAAATTACAAATTACGAGTTACGAATTACGAGAAAATTACTTAATACTTAATACTTAATACTTAATACTTAATACTTAATACCATATGGCACAGATCACAGTCGAAGAGAAAGCGCGGGAGATCGGGATTGACAAGATCAGGAGGCATATATTTTTATGCTGTGATCAAACGAAGCCGAAGTGCTGCAGAAAAGAAGACGGTCTTGTGTCATGGGAATATCTTAAGTCAAGGCTTGCCGAGCTGAATCTTACAGGAGACGGCGGGATACACAGAAGCAAAGCGAATTGTCTTAAGATTTGTCTGGATGGACCAATTGCCGTAGTATATCCGGAAGGAGTCTGGTACAGAAATTGCACTCCGGAAGTATTAGAAAGAATAATACAGGAACATCTGATAAACGGAAATCCTGTAGAAGATTATATAATTCAAACTCAGGAGAAATGAAAGAAAGAAAATTTTCAACAATTGACGGAAATGAAGCAGCTGCTTACATAGCGTACCGCTGCAATGAAGTTTGTGCAATTTATCCGATAACTCCATCTTCGAATATGGGTGAACTTGCAGACGAATGGTCATCAAAAGGAATTAAAAATATCTGGGGGATAGTCCCTACAGTCATAGAAATGCAGAGTGAAGGCGGCGCGGCAGGGACGGCGCATGGTTCTCTGCAGTCCGGAGCGCTTACAACTACATTTACGGCGTCACAGGGCTTGCTGCTCAAAATACCAAATATGTATAAAATTGCAGGAGAACTGACTCCTGCCTTGTTTAATATTACTGCAAGATCCATTGCAACGCACGCTTTGTCAATATTCGGAGATCACAGTGACATAATGGCAGCCAGGGGAACGGGATTTGCAATGTTAGGATCGGCATCTGTACAGGAAGTAATGGATATGACTCTGATTGCCATGGCTTCTACTCTGGAATCAAGGATTCCATTCTTATCTTTTTTCGACGGATTCAGGACATCGCATGAAGTTGATAAGATTGAAATGATCTCTGAAGACATAATTAAAGAAATGATAAGTGATGATCTTGTAAATGCGCACAGAAACAGGGCATTATCGCCGGATCATCCTTTTATAAGAGGAACAGCACAAAATCCGGATGTATTTTTTCAGAACAGGGAAACTATAAATAAATATTATATGGCTTGTCCGGATATAGTTCAGAAGAATATGGATAAGCTTGCTGGTTTTACGGGAAGGCAGTATAAATTATTCGATTATGCTGGTCATCCGGAAGCTGAAAGGATAATTGTAATTATGGGTTCAGGCGGTGAAACTGCTGAAGAGACAGTTGAGCATTTAATAAGCAAAGGTGAAAAAGTCGGTCTTTTGAAAGTAAGATTATACAGGCCGTTTGACATAAAGAGATTTGCGGAAGCGATTCCGTCAACTGTCAGATCTATTGCAGTTTTAGACAGAACAAAAGAGCCCGGAGCACCTGGAGAGCCTCTTTATCAGGATTGTGTAAATGCAGTATTTGAAGCATTTTCAAACGGAATTGGCAATTTTAAAACTCTTCCGAGAGTATTCGGAGGAAGATACGGTTTGTCGTCCAAGGAATTCACTCCTGCCATGGTAAAAGCTGTTTTTGACAATCTGTCACTTGAAGTTCCGAAGAATCATTTTACTGTCGGGATCACGGACGATGTTACAAATACAAGCCTGGAATTTGACAGGAATTATGACATAGAACCTGAAGAAGTTATCAGAGCGATGTTTTACGGTCTTGGCTCTGACGGAACAGTCGGAGCGAATAAGAACACGATCAAGATTATAGGTGAAAATACGGATTTTTATGCACAGGGATATTTTGTATATGATTCAAAAAAAGCAGGAACAATGACAGTTTCTCACCTGAGATTCGGTCCGAAACCAATCCGGTCTGCATATTTAATTTCAAAAGCGAACTTTATCGCCTGTCATTATCCTATATTTCTTGAAAAGTCTGATATGCTGAAAGACATCAAGGAAGGAGGTACATTTTTGATAAATTCCCCAGTTCCGAGTGGGGAAATTTGGGACTCTTTACCTTTGTCAACTCAGAAAACAATTATTGATAAAAAAATAAAACTTTATGCCATAGACGCTCAGAAAGTTGCTGAAGAAAGCGGAATGGGTCGCAGAATCAACACGGTAATGCAGGTTTGTTTTTTTGCAATTTCCGGCATACTTCCGAGAGAAGAGTCCATAGAGAAAATTAAAGATTCCATAGCCAAGACTTATTCGAAAAAAGGCGATGAGATTGTAAGATTAAATCTTAAAGCAGTAGATAATACATTAAGTCATTTAAAAGAAATTAAAATCCCGGATAAGATCTCAAGTAAATATGACATATTTCCGCCTGTATCTAAAGACTCTCCTCAATTTGTAAAAGATGTTCTTGGCGAGATCATTGCAGGCAGAGGTGACCTGCTTCCGGTAAGTGCATTTCCTGTTGACGGATCATATCCTTCATCCACGGCTCAGTGGGAGAAAAGAAATATCGCGCTTGATATCCCGGTATGGGATGAGAATATCTGCATACAGTGCGGCAAGTGCGCGATTGTATGTCCTCACGCAACGATAAGGATAAAAGTTTATGATGAGAATTTATTAAAAGATGCTCCTGCAACATTCAAGAGTACGGATGCAAAGGACAGGGAATGGAAAGGCAAGAAGTATTCAATTCAGGTTGCGCCGGAGGATTGCACCGGATGCGGAGTATGTTTTGAAGTATGTCCCGTAAAAGACAAGACAGACACAAGCAGAAAAGCTCTGAACATGTCGCCACAGATACCATTAAGGAAGCAGGAATCAGTTAACTGGGAATATTTCCTTGGAATTCCTGAAATGGAAAGAACCGAGCTGAACATAACAAACATACGTCAGCAGCAGTTACAGAGACCTTTATTTGAATTTTCAGGAGCCTGTTCGGGATGCGGGGAGACGCCTTATGTAAAACTCGTATCACAGTTATTCGGCGACAGGTCAATGATAGCTAACGCAACCGGATGTTCTTCGATATACGGAGGAAATCTTCCTACGACTCCATGGTCAGCAGATGAGAACGGACGCGGACCGGCGTGGTCAAATTCCCTGTTTGAAGACAATGCAGAGTTCGGATTAGGATTCAGGGTAGCATTAGATAAACACAAAGAGCATGCTGAAATTCTTATAAAACAGTATTCATCAGTACTCGGAGAGAAGCTCATTGACGAAATATTAACTGCAGATCAGAAAGATGAGATGGGCATACTGCTTCAGAGAAAGAGAATTCAGTTATTAAAGGAAAAAATTCATAATGTAAATGATCCCGGAGCAAGGAGATTATTTTCGCTTGCAGATTATCTGGTAAAGAAAACCGTATGGATAATAGGCGGAGACGGCTGGGCTTATGACATTGGATTCGGAGGACTTGATCATGTGATTTCCTCGGGAAAGAATGTCAATATATTGGTACTGGATACGGAAGTTTATTCAAATACAGGAGGACAGACATCCAAGTCAACGCCTTTAAGCGCGATAGCAAAATTTTCAGCAGGAGGAAAAGGTACAAAAAAGAAAGATCTGGGATTAATGGCGATGTCTTATGAAACCGCCTATGTAGCGGCAGTTGCAATTGGAGCTAAAGATGATCATACGCTGAAGACTTTTCTTGAAGCCGAGGCATACGACGGACCATCGCTGATCATTGCTTACAGTCATTGTATTGCTCACGGCATCAACATGAATGCGCCGCTGAAGAATCAGAAAGCGCTTGTAGATTCAGGACAATGGCTGCTTTACAGATTCAATCCTGATAATATTGCAAAGGGAATAAATCCGTTCACTTTTGATTCCAAAGAACCGAAGATAAAGGTATCGGAATACATGAACATGGAAGGAAGGTTCAAGATGCTTAACAAGACAAAACCCGAAATCGCAAAGTTGCTTCACGATCAGGCACAGATCAATGTGAATGAGAGGTACAGTTTTTATAAGTATATGGCGGAGAGATATTCTGAAAAGAATTAATAATTACAAGTTACAAGTTACAAGTTACAAATTACAAATTACAAATTACAAATTACAAATAACGAATTACTAATTACAAATAACGAATTGCAAATTATGAAATACTATTAACGATTAACGATTAACGCTTAACTACTAACTATTAACTACTAACTACTAACTATTAACTATTAACTACTAACTATTAACTACTAACTATTAACTACTAACTATTAACTACTAACTATTAACTA
>CAZLOL010000316.1:0-4274 GCA_964561045.1 uncultured Ignavibacteriaceae bacterium
AAAAGACAACTCTTAACGTGTAACTTGTTACTTGTAATTTGTAATCTGTAATCTGCAATTTTAAATCATGTTAAAAAGCTCACTGCTCGAGATCCTCCGCACATTTTCTAAACAGGAACTTATAAAGTTTGAAGACTTTGTCAGGTCGCCTTACTTTAATAAAAAAGAAAATGTAATAAAACTACTTCTTGTCATAAAGAAGTACTCGCCGGAATTTACTGATGAAAACCTTGAAAAAGAAAAAGTCTGGATGAATATATTTCCCGGGAAAGAATACAACTACGGCATTATGAAAAATCTTATTCACGATCTTGGCAAATTGTGTGAGTCTTTTCTCTCGGAAGAAGTTTATAAAAACAATGAAATGCAAAGAAGCCTTGATTTTTTAAATTCAATCAGCAGCCGGAATACACTGAATATTTTTATAAACAAAATTGAATCTGCAGAAAAAACATTCTTGAAAAATTTCAAAACAGTTAAATATGATTTTCTGGTTGATTATTATGACGGTATTAGGGATCTGTATCATTTGAAAGTCGGATTTCTTCAAGCCAACGAACAGTTTAAAAAAAAAGACGAACTTATAAAGTCTCCGGAAAATCTGATATTTGGTTTCCTTATAAAGTGTATTGAAACATTTCATAATGTAATACTCAACAGTCTGAATTATAATTCGCCTGTAAAAAGCAATATTATATATTTATTTTTAAAAGAGTTAGAAGATCATTCGATATTAAAATATATTCTGGATTATACGAAAAAACATTCTCCCGATAATTATCCCGTTTTAAACTGTTATTACTGTATGTACAAAGCTTTGTCAGTAAATGACAGCCTGGAATATTTCAATGAATTTAAGAATAACCTGTCTCAGAACAGCGGTTTGTTTTCTGATAAGGAATTAAGGGAATTATATAACGGCCTTCTGACCAGCTTTGGGAACAGAAAGATCACAACAAATAATTTTCATCATGAATACTTCAGTATTATTCAGATCGGGTTTAAAAACAAAATCATTCAGAAACCAGACGGTACTATTGATCCAAGCGCTTTTACTTCAATAGTGAATGTTTCCGCAGCTAATGATATTAAATTCACTGAAGAATTCATTAATAATTACAAAGATAAGATCCCTGAGGAATTCAGAGAGAACATTTATTTTTATTCAATGGCAGTTTTAAATTACAGAAAAAAGAATTTTGAGAAATCTCTGGAATACATAGTAAAAGTTCAGAGTAAAGATCTGTTTATGAAATTTGACATTAAACATCTTCAGTTAAATATTTATTACGAATTAAATGACCGGATAGCATTTGATTATTCTTATGACGCATTGAAGCATTTTATTAAAAGCATTAATTTAACAAATGAATCCAGAATAGTGACAAGAGTAAAATATTGTGAATACATTAAAGCGCTTTTTAATCTCAGAGAAAAACCTGATGCTTTTAAACTTTCCCGTCTCAAAAAAGAAATATCTGAAAATAAAACTTTGAACAAGGAATGGCTTTTGAGAAGAATAGAAGAACTTGAAAATAGTTAAAATTTGAAAGTTAATAGTAAGAGTTAGGCTTTAAAAATCATTTGTAATTTGAAATTATATTTATTCTCATTCAAGATATGACAAAGTTTTCTTTGAATTATAAAAATTAAAAGACCGGAAGATTTCACCGCCGGTCTACATTCTATTATAAATTTTAAATTGTTACTTGCATTAGAACTCTATTATCCTGCGTTTTCCAACTGGCGTCTCAAGGTCTCACCACAGTTACAAAATTCTTGGCATTGTTATGAGTAAGTACAAGATCTGTTAAATCTGTTATGTTGTCACCTGTCATATCAGATGTTATATATCCGGAAGAAAAATTGTTCCCATCATTGTAAACATTAACAACATCAGTCGCATCAACCGTTAAATCCTTATTCGTGTTTCCATTAAATATTCCGTATCTCACAGGAGATGCATCAATCTGTGTCATATTGAAACCGTATGCTTTGCCGGCAAATGTTGAAAAATCATAGTTAAGAACGTCGCTTGCAAAATTTGTCGGAATAGAGCTCCAGGTCTCGATCGAATTTCTATGTTTGATCACAATAAAAAAATCAGCCGGATTACTCATATTATAAAAATTGAAAGTACCTTTGCCCGCAGAGTCAAGAATTGCTATGGATGAATCTAATACAGTAAACCCGGCATTGGTATTTCTCAATAGTACAGTTACAGTGTCTTTTATCATTTTATTTAAAGAGCTGTTATAAAATCCCTGAATGAAAGCAGTGAGGTTAATTACTTTAGAAGGAGGAATATTTAATCCCCATCCGTGTACAAATCCGGCATCACCGAAACTGCGATCGACAAATTTTATTTTCCACCATCCTTTTTTAATTTGTCCGTTAAGGTTTGAAAGGGGTTGATCGGGTTTAACGCCGGGGCTGTAAGGAGCAGTGACTCCGGCACCGTTAACTTCATTCTCCGAAGAAATGGATGATTCCGCATCATCCGAAAAAATTGTCATTATATCATTTTTGCCCGCACCTCTGTTGTTAAATAAAGTTAAAGTAGTACCTGACGGAGATGTAAGACTGATATTGATATCTGACAGCCATGCATGCGACATAAGAACATAAACTTTCAGATTTGAAATGCTGCCGTCAGTAGGAATATATATTGAATCCTTTATTCCCTGTGTATTATTGTCCGGGACAAAAAATCTTTTATAGCTGCTTGTATATTTAGTACCGTGAAATCCTTCTGTGTTATTGTATAGCATTGGAGAAGTTGTCTCTCTGTCAATATTTAATTTAGATGAACTGATGTGAGCCGATCCTACAAACGAGTTACTTCCGTAAATCCTTGCACCTCCCGAGTAAATTGCATTTGTATATTTGTCAAAGTAAAAATGAGTAAGATTAGATTCCGACTCATTTCCTTTGTACATATTTTCCTTTATTTGAGAAGAAGTCCTGGCATAACTCCAGATCTTAACTCCGTCTATCTGACCTTTGAATTTATTTGCTGCATATGAAGATGCTCCGATACCCCCTATATAAAAGTTGTCGTTGTTGGGGTTAATAAGTGGCCTGCTAGTAAATGTTGTCCCTGCTACAGAATCGCCGTTTACATAGATCACTGCTTTGCCGTTAACAGAATTATAAGTAGCAGCTAAATGTGTCCATTGCGCGGTAGTAACCACCGTCTGAGACTGGAGTATATAATCATCTGAATTCAGTATGAATCCTAACCTTCCCAAAGAAGGATATAATACAAGTGCGTAATCATATCTTACTGTGCCGCCGCTTTTGTTAACAATATTTTGAGCTGTATTCTGAGAGCCTGTTGTATCGCGCTTTACCCATGCTTCAAGTGTAATGGCAGTAGTAGGATTAAAGCCTGCAGAGGGATTATTAGCAACAGTGAAATAATCTGTCACACCGTTGAGTACTAGACTATTATTGTAATCCATATAGTTCACTGCCTTATTAGAATAATTTATAAATTGAAAATTTCCTCTTGGATAACCTGATAGAATACCGGCACTGCCGCTAAAATTTGCGTAATCTCCGTCGAACTGGAAACTTGCTCTAAGATTATCATAAGATCCGCTGGGTAAGTAAACTTCAAGCGGAATAAATCTGCTTGCAGCAATAGCAGCAGCAGTTCTGGCTGTTCCCCAGATCCGTACGTTATCTAATTTACCATAGAAGTAGAGGAGCGTAGTGCTACCAGACCTGTCTGCTCCGATGTACAATGAATCGGTGTTCACCCCGATCGGACCGGAAAATGCTGTTGTTGAAGTATCTGCCACACCATTTATGTAAATCACCGTATTTGCTCCGTCATATGAAGCAGCTATATGAGTCCACTTGTCAACCGGAATTACACTGGAAACTCTGCTGCGAAATGAAGCTCCACCTTTTGGATAAAATACAACGCGCCCTGAATTCTGAATACCCAGAAAGTAAGATGTCTCATAACGCTTGCCTATGACTGCCATTGTAGATGCCCCGTAGAAACCCGGATTTACCCAGGCTTCAAGAGTGATCGCGGTTGTCGGATTTAGTGTAACGACATTTGGTACAGCTATATAGCTGTCATTACTGATGAAATAACCCGCCTGATTGAATGCATATTGTGCATACCCTGATTCTAAATTGAAGAGTATTGCAATAATTCCAAATAAAATTTTTTTCATTAATATAGATTAGTTAAAAGTTAAATAGTTTGTAAAGTTTGTAAAGTTTGTAAAGTTTATAAAGTTTGTAAAGTTTATAAA
>CAZLOL010000317.1:0-4265 GCA_964561045.1 uncultured Ignavibacteriaceae bacterium
GTTGGGGCAGAATTTATATTTAGAAATTGATTTCCACAGTAAATCATATAGCACCATAAAATTATTCTCTGTTTAAAAACATCCACTGTATAGGCAAAGAGGAGTTCATATTTTTTTCATTTTGTTCAATAATACTTGTTTTAATATAAAAAATTTAATTGTATACTTAAAATAATATGTTTCTCTGAGTCTCTCTGTGTTCTCTGTGTTAAATAAAAATCTCATATGACATTAAACCAAAAAGACATAAAATCAATTTTATCAGATCTACAAAATGCTAACCTTAAATTAAAAAAACTATACCCCGGCGACAGACCTGACAGGCAGCCGGTGCAGACTGTTTACGGAGGAGCGCAGCTTTTTAAAAGCACTTCAGTAAAAAGAATGGGTGAACTTGCATTGAATGCATTCCGTGAATACGCTCCTGATAAAAATGTCTTTGCAAAAGCATTTGATCTGGATCCGGCTAATGAGCTGACCGGGAAAGTATATGAAAAAGTAATCACAAAACTTAGCAGGGAAGCAGTTGAGGATTTCCGCATTGACTTCGAGGACGGATTCGGAAACCGTCCGGATAAAGAAGAAGATGAGACTGCTGAATATACTGCTCAGGAAATGGCGAAAGGCATGAAAGAGAATTTGCTGCCGCCATTTATTGGGATAAGGATAAAGACTTTTTCAGAGGAACTGAAATTAAGAGCCATCAGAACTCTTGATATATTTCTCACTGAACTTTTAAAAAACACCGGAGGAAAGCTTCCGGATAATTTTGTTGTGACATTGCCTAAAGTTACAGTTGCAGAACACGTCACGGCGCTCGTTGAAATATTTGAAATGCTTGAAAAGAAACTGGGCTTGCCTGACAATACTCTTCAAATGGAGATCATGATCGAAACGACTCAGTCAATCTTTGATACTGACGGAAGAGCGAATATGATCTCTCTTGTAAAAGCCGGTAAAGGCAGATGCAAGGCTGCGCATTTTGGAGTTTATGATTATACCGCCTCATGTGATGTTACCGCAAAACTTCAGACAATGGATCATCCGGTATGTGACTTCGCAAGGAATATGATGAAGGTTTCTCTGGCGGGAACAGGTGTGTGGCTTTCAGACGGAGCGACAAATGTTATGCCCGTTGGACCAAATAAGGGAGATAATTTATCTGAAAAACAAAAAGCCGAAAACACCGAAGTCGTTCATCGTGCATGGAAGCTGATGTATGATCACGTTCAGCACTCATTAAACAATGCATTCTATCAGGGTTGGGATCTTCACCCTGCCCAGCTTCCCGTCAGATATGCTGCGGTGTATATGTTTTTTCTTGACGGACTCGAGCAGGCATCGGCACGGCTGAAGAATTTTATTGAGAAAGCTGCACAGGCAACTCTTGTAGGTGATGTCTTCGATGATGCAGCCACGGGACAGGGGCTTCTGAATTATTTCCTGCGGGCACTAAACTGCGGCGCAATTACTGAAGACGAAATATTGCAGACAGGACTTACACTTGAAGAAGTGAGGGGAAAATCTTTTTTGAAAATACTAGAAAACAGGAGATAGGAGATTTGGAATTTGGAATTTCGGATTTGGAATTTATCTGTTGTCTGTTTAATCTTTTCTTTTATTTAATTTCCAAATCCGAAATTCCAAATCCCAAATTGAAACAATTCCAAATCCGAAATTCCAAATCCCAAATTCTCAATACTCGCCTCCTACCTTTCTACGATTCAGCTCTCCCACATCTGACTCCGGAAGTTTATCCGGAAGGGATTCAAATATTATATCTTCGCTTAAAGACTTTATAAAAAGTATCAGATCACTTTTTTCATCATCAGTTAAATGCAGTGAATCGGAAGACAGAGTCTGATTTGGTACAGATAAATTCCTGCCTGCACCTCCGCCGGCATTGTAAAAATCAATTACCTGTTCCAGTGAAAAAAATACTCCGTTATGCATATAAGGTTTTGTGTGTTCAGCATTTCTGATTGAGCCGGTTCTGAAAGCGTTCATGGTTTCTTTTACGGGATTCTGACTGTATCTGCCCGGATCACTGCTTAACGCTGTCAATGCTGAATCCTCCGGTGTGCCTATTACTTCAAACTCGGAGCTAATATAAGGAGGCTTTACTCCGTTAAATTGCGGGATAAAATGACAGGTGCCGCATTTCGCTTTGCTCATAAACAAGTTGAAGCCGTTCTTTACATGTTCATCAACAGCAGTATTATTATTCATGGCTTCATCGAACGGCGAACTGTAGTCACTGAATTTACTGAAATATAACACAACAGCTGAAGCAATATGATCAATTGTAATATTTTTTTCCTGAGTAGTGTATTTCAAAAAATTATTGAATGCATCGCTGTATTCTCTGCAGCTCATCACTTTTTTAATTAACTCTTTTTCTTTGCTACCCAGTTCAATCGGGTTTGTGATGACATCTTTTGCCTGGAGCTGAAGCGTAAGATGCTTTCCGTCCAGCATTATCAGCTGATTAAAAACAACATTGATCAGGGACGGTGTGTTTCTTTCCAGAAAATTCACATTGTCAAACTGTAAAGCTGTAGTAACAGAAGTGTCTGTAAAATACATATCTGATTTATGACAGGAAAAACAACTCCGCTTATTATTCCCTGATACGATCGGATCATAAAACAAAAGCTTTCCAATCCTTTCAATTTCTGTCAGAATACTGTCTTCTTTTATGCCTTTGAATATTCCCTTTGTGTTCTGCAGACTGAAAAGATCTTTGCTGAATATAGAACCGGAATTATTGTTTAATGTGCGGTCGGAATAATTTCTTGAGACAACTTTATATTCATTTATTAATTCCTGATTTATTTTAAAAAGCGGATTTACAAAATCTTTAATAAAAGTAAAATGATCAAACTTACTGAAATCAGACGGCTCGTGATTTACAAAGGACACTGTGTTATCATATACTGACAGATATTCCCCGCTGAGTTTTGTTTCAGGAAAGCCGGTATTAAAGGCAGCATATATATCACGAACATCCGAAAGCATTTTGCGAAGCTCGGGAATAATTTTAGAAGTATCGGGGCATTCAAAACCGGTTGTATAAATTGCGGCAAGATTAAGAAGGTACAGACGGTTACAGAGAAAAAAATGGTGATAGGTTTTTAATTCATCTTTAAAAATATTCGCATTAAAAATATTCGAAGCCCTGACTGCTGAACTGATCAGATTAATAAGAGTATCTTTAGCAATTTTATCTTCTTCGAGATACAGTTCAGCCAATGTAAGTCCTGATCCTTCAATCTTTCTGGGCGGTTCCAGTACTTCGAATTCCCACTCTACAGGCAGCGGACCGTTGATTTTTTTATAGGATAACGGGTCGAAATATCTGAACCAGAAATCCATGACTTTCATTTTTTCTCTTACAAGACTTATCTGATCACCAATTTTCGCAATATCTTTGGAAGAATTTAAATCGCTGTTCTCTATGTAGTTTATCAGAGCAGTTAACTGATCGTCAAAGTTTTTCTTCTTTTCAAAGTAAGTCTCTGTATAATCATTATTATTTATCTTATGATTAAAAGAAAATGCAAACAGAACCGTTACGATAGATAAGACTTTGATAAAATAAATCTTCTTCATAGATTAATTTCTTCCCTCAGAAAAATCTGTTTAAATTATTCCTAAAATTTTTCTTTTCTTTAATGACAGCTTCGCTGATACAAGATTATAAGACTCTCTTATACATGTTTCCCATTCCTTACTGGCTATTCTGTTAATATCGTCAAGACGAATCCAATTATGCCTTCCAAGATATGCGTGCTTTTCAAAACCTTCACGCGAAATAAATTCATGAAAATCTTCTGCACTAACTTTAAAAGAAGCGGACGAGGGCACAAGGTCAGGTGAAGTTACAAGAAACATTTTCCCGCCGATACTAAAACAGAGGTGGCTTTCCCATTTAATATCTTCTGTTACACCCGGAAGACTCAATGATATTTTTTGCAGGTCTTCTACAGTCAATGGTGAAGAATTAAAATTATATAAATAAATTTTGCCACTTCCGTCCAAAATGTTTGAATCTTGAAATGTAGATTTTGATTTAAGTCCGCTTTCTTTTGAAAGAGCAAAAGAAAGCTTGGCAAAGAAAACTCTCCCGCCGGTGAAAAATTGCCTAAAATTCTTTCGCAATGGCAGCAAAAATTTCAACTCCTCGTTCGTCAGATGAGCGCTGACGAACTCGTCAGACTGGAAATTTTTTGCTTTTGCCATTGCTCAGAATTTTTAACGGCAAT
>CAZLOL010000318.1:0-4242 GCA_964561045.1 uncultured Ignavibacteriaceae bacterium
TACTGACTATGCAACAATAAAATATAATGCTGACGGAGTTCAGCAGTGGATCGAAAGATACAACGGAACTGGAAATGCCAGTGATGTAGCGCGTTCGCTCGCAGTTGACGGTTCAGGAAATGTTTATGTGACCGGCATAAGCGCCGGAACCGGAACAGGTAATGACTATGCTACGATAAAATATTCACAGACAGGTTCTGTCAAGACTTTAAATCTTACAGCTCTCATCGAAGGATTTTATAATTCAACGTCAAATAGTATGATAAGCGATACGGGAAGAGTTTATTTGAGAAATAGTTTATTTCCATTTGCAATGGTTGATTCAGCAAAGGCAAAATTAAGTTCTTCAGGAGCAGCACCTTTCCTATTTTCCAATGCAGTGAACGGAGTAAATTATTATATAGTAGTGAAGCACAGAAATTCTCTGGAAACATGGAGCAGCTCGCCTATAGCTTTTATATCGGGAATCTCGACTTACAACTTTACAACAATATCAACCCAGGCATACGGAAGCAATATGAAACAGGTAGATTCATCCCCTTTAAAATTTGCAGTATACAGCGGGGATAAGAATCAGGACGGGTTCATAAATCTGACGGATCTTCTGGATGTATATAATGCAGCAGGAAGTTTTGTGAACGGATATGTCACAACGGATATGGATGGAAACAGTGTCTCGGATCTGACCGATGTTCTGTTCGTTTACAATAACTCAGTTAACTTTGTAAGTCTGATAAGACCGTAATTCAGGTTTGAATAATTTCTGAATCCTGAATAGAATAGTATTCTCATGAATAATCTGAATTAAAAATAAAAAAAATAAACTTTACCCATTGAGACCTGAACAACCGGAACAACGGCAATTATGTACATGACAAAATTTTTCTCGTTGATTTCCGCAGATATATCATCGCAGATTTTCGCAGAAAAATGCATTAAAACAAATACTTTCTGTGCTAATCTGCTTATCATTTCAGTGTGTATCTGTGAGAATTTTTTTGTCGTGTACATAGCAACTGCTATTAAATGACAATAAATTCTTGCTTCTTTCATTCGGATTAATTAAATTACTTCTGTCAATAATCCACCGACCCTCATATGAGCAGCATGAAAAAATTTTTCTTTGCCTTAATACTCATAGCATTTATCACAGATTCATACTCACAAACAGGTTTCAGAATCAGACAACTTGCAAATATCAATACACATTTACAGAATGGTCGCTATTCAGCTCTCTGGGGCTGGACTGCTCCCGGTGGCAGGGAGTATGCTATACTCGGATGCTTTACTGGAACTGCCTTTATTGATATAACTGATACTGCAAACATACACGAGGTTGATTTTCTTCCGGCACCGACTCTGGATTATGGAAACAGTTGGCGTGAAATGAAAACTTTTTCGCATTACTGTTATATTGTATCGGAAGCTTCGGACAGCTATATACAAATTGCAGATATGCAGTATCTTCCTGACTCAATTCATTATACAGGTCAGGCTGTTTTCCCGAATCATTCTTTCACACACTCAATTTCTCAATCCGGTCCTTACCTTTATTTAAATGGCGGAAGCTCGGAAGGCACTGCTGTTGTTGACTTATCTGTTAATCCGGAAGCTCCGGTTCTAAGAGATGAATGGAATAATTTATATGTTCATGATTCCAGAATTGTAAATGATACAATCTGGGCCTGCAATATATACAACGGAAAAGTTACTGTTATAAATGCTCTTAATAAAGATAACTTAGTCACTATCAGAGACTGGATTAATTTACCTGTACCAAATGCTCCTCATAATATTGCATTTACTGCAAACATGAATTATGCTTTTGTTACAGATGAAACTATGACTCCGGCTCCCGGCCGTATGAAAATATGGGATGTTTCTGATCTTGAAAATATCACGTATCTGAACTCTTTCGATTCCTCGCCATTTGAGAAGTCGATTGTTCATAATGTGGAAGTGTATGGCGATTTTGCATTTACGGCTTATTATACTGCAGGTGTTAAAGTTTTAAATATCAGTAATCCGGTAAACCCTGTGGAAATAGGGTGGTTCGATTCATATCCCGAGAATAATAATTCAATTTATCAGGGCTGTTGGGGGGTTTATTATTTTCCAAGCGGAAAAATTATTATATCTGATGAAAGCAGAGGGTTATTTGTTTTAAAACCTGATTTAAGTAATCAAATAACCGGAATACCGAAAACAAACTTTACGGCAAGTGATTTACAGGTAATAAAGCGCGATAGCATCAGGTTAATAGATATGACTGAAGGGATTCCTTCTGCATGGCAGTGGACGGTGACAGGACCTGAGAATGCAGGTTCATCTTTGAAAAATCCTAATTTTGCTTTTCATACAGAGGGCCAGTACACAGTAAAACTTCGTTCCTCAAATTCTTCCGGAAGTGACTCTGTTACAAAGGTCAATTTATTCAGAATAATTAATCCTCCTTTAAGTCCTTTTTTAATTGTGAATCCGCCTCCTGGTTCGAGATTTATAACATCACAGAATGATACAGGTAAAGTATTATTTAACTGGGAAAAATCATATAATTCTGAAGACATTTTTTATAAAATCATCTCAAGAAAAGTCGGTGAATCTGCTGAAGATCATATTATTCCCGGACGTAACGGGAGGGATACATTTATGCTTGTGAATAAGAGTTATCTTGATTCAATGGCTTTAAAATTCGGATTGTCAGGTGATTCCGTTATTGTTCAGTGCAGAGTCCGTGCATACAACGGAAGCGATTCACTCAATTCAAATGCAACCATTATTATAATTAAAAGAAATACAGTCGGCATTCAGAATATTTCTGAAGAAATTCCCGGGGAGTTTAAACTTTATGATAATTATCCTAATCCTTTCAATCCCATTACGACGATAAAATTTGATTTGCCCAAAAGTACATTAGTCAGTTTAACATTGTATGATATTTCCGGAAGAGAAGTTTTAAATTTGGTGAACCGGATACTCAGCGCAGGAAGCTATAAGTATAAGCTGAATGCGGAGAATCTGACAAGTGGAATTTACATTGTAAGATTTATCACGGAGAAATTTAATTCTTCAAAAAGAATTGTTTTATTAAAATAAAAAATGTCCGGAAAGAAGACATCAGCAGCAGGAGAAATCAGAATTAACATAGTTTAAAAATAAAAAAAATAAACTATGCCCATTGCTGAAATCTGTACAACGGCAATTAAAAGACAATACATAATAATGAATTTTACAATTGTGATCAGTTTCTTTTCACCGAAGAACTGTATGAAAGCATATATAAAATATATCAGCCAGAAAAGATAATAAAAACCGATCCCGATGTACCAGAATTTTTTGGAAAAATAAAGAAATGGTGAAAGCAATATGAAGGTTAATGTGCGCTGAGCCCCAATGAATGCATTGAAGATCAGATTTTCGGAGTAATTGTATCCTGACTTTCTGAAAAACAGCCATGAAAATAAAGCTGATACAGGTACTGAAAGAAATAATATCAGATTAAAATACTTGTAAAAAAAATACTTCATGTTTGCGGAAAATCTTATTCCGCTGTTTGGGCTGACAAGCTGTGAAGGATCCGGACTTGGTCCGAGCAGATTGAAATTGATCGTGATGAACATGCTGACAGCCACCATAATGATCAGATACTGAAAAGGATTGTAATACTTATTCCGCTTTCCTTCAATATACTCCTTTGTTACTATTCCGGGTTTTACATACAGTTCCTTTGCCAGAAAAAAAATGCCGGTATCCAGATGAGTAAAGTGATGGAAGAAATTATGCAGTATTTCTTTCAGTGTAAATCTTCCTTCGGTGAATTTCTGACCGCACTGATTGCAGTATTTGCCTTCAAAAGAATTGCCGCAGTTTTTACAGATCATTTGTTAATTAAAATTTTCATTGAAATAAATTAACAGATAGTGCAGAAAGTAAAAAGTTAAAAGCTGAAAATTAATATATTTTTCAGCTGAGAACATGTTGGCTTCAGTAACGGTCCGGAATTAAATTAATATTACACACTATACAAACATCACAAACATCACAAACTTCACAAACATTATAAACTTTACAAACTTTACAAACTTTATAAACTTTACAAACTTCACAAACTTTACAAACTTTACAAACTTTACAAACTTTACAAACTTTATAAATTTTACAAACTTTACAAACTTTACAAACTTTACAAACTTTACAAACTTTATAAACTTTATAATCTTTTTACTTTTTCCAAAAGCCATT
>CAZLOL010000319.1:0-4207 GCA_964561045.1 uncultured Ignavibacteriaceae bacterium
TTCCTTTTAAAAAATACAATTTGTATTCAATCAGTCTTCCGGTGTTCCGGAAGATAAAATATATTGGACATCGCAGCGGACATTAATCAAAGTCTGTATTTCAAAGATCATACGTTTTAAAAGAACAAGAATTTCCAAAGTGATTTATATGTAAAGTATTGTTTTTTGAATTAAGAAAATTTATATTGTCAAAAATAATATAACATATATCTCAGCTTAAAAGCACAAAGATATTAAAATTCAGTTTCTCTGTTCTAATTAATAGGAAAGCAAATTTGGAATGAATACTAAAAGCCAACTCCAGAATTAATCAACTCTTAAAGTTTTTAGTCTCCGAATTTACTGATTAAATCGGGTAAACTTTTTATTGCCGTTTAGTTGATTTATGATATTTATCAGTTTGTTTCATGATATATGTCATAGGCAACTCAATAAATAATAATTTACTTTACGCAGGTTTATCCTGTTTTGTTATTTCATGGATCTGAACCGGGAAAAAGTTTTAAAACAGTTCTGATGTAAACCCTGACAGATCAGCACATTACATCGGAGAAACTGTAAATAAATTAAAAGGGAATAATAATTGAAAAGAATATTATTTTTTAAAAATTAATCAATTAAAAAGAGAGGAACAAATATGATGAAAATCCTTACATAATTCTTTCTGAAATACTGCAAAAGGAAGAATTAGTCTAATATTTCTCATAAAGCAATGCTTCATTAATTCTTCCGATAAAATAAAAATTTATTTATTAAATAAACTAAAAAATCATGAAAACATTTTACAGTTTTTTAACTAAGTTATTTGTTTTATCAATAATCCTGGTATCGGCAAATTCATTTGCACAAAAGGAAAATGAATCTCCGGTGGCAAAGGAAATGACAGGAAGGAAGTTCATCAAGGACATTCCGAGAGATCAGAAACCCTTCACACCTCAGCCGGACGCTCCGACTGTGATAATAAACGTACCGGCGAACTATCCTACAATTCAGGGAGCGATCAATGCTGCTAACAACGGTGACATTATAACCATTGATGCCGGAGTATATAAAGAGAACATAACGCTGAATAAATATCTTAGATTAAGGGGAGCTAATTACACAATAAATCCCAATACAGGTATCAGAGGACCCGAGACCATTATTCAGCCGGCAACATCTGATCCTGATCCGTACAGTATTACTGCTGTAACTTTTTTCTACATAACCCCGGGCGGCAGCGGATCTGTAATTGACGGGATCACATTTGACGGAGATAATACGACTCTCACAAGCGGTGTGATTATGAACGGAGCGGATATTGATGCAGCTGAAGCTATTGGCGCTTATGATGGTATTTCAAATACAACCGTAAGCAACAATATTATCAAAAATATAAATTATGCAGGAATTGATTATTATAATTATACAAACGGCGGAGCTTCTACTTATGATAACTTAGTCACAAATAATAAGTTTGATAATATCATTCCGTCAGCTTTCGGCATAGGTGTATTAATTTATAATAACTGTTATACTACAATTTCTGATAATGTAATGACACGCGTGCGGATCGGCATTCAGACAGGAAATTTTAATAACGCTGACATCGGTTCAAGCCATTCTATAAACAATAATACAATTGAATCCTATCGTCTCGGAATATTTCATAATCTGGCTTACACAAATGCAACCGCATATATTATTACGAATAATATATTTACAACTTTAGCTGGAGCGCCTAATAATATTGGTATTGAAATTTCCTCTATACAAAGCGCCGTTGGCGTATCTGTAACGGATAATAACATAACAGGAGCCCGTAACGGGTATAATTTATGGAATTGTCCTACTACAAATACAGTCACTATTTCAGGAGGCGTGCTTACTAATTGTAAAGTAGGTGTCTTCGCCAATAATTATGACGGATACAGCAGCAATGCAGACCCGAGTGTGTATGCAATGACAGGCATTACAATGACCAATTGCGATACTGCAATCTGGGTAAGAGACAATGATCTTAATACAAACGGATCAACAGTTGCGCTTAATATCAACAATGCAACAAATGTTGTCAATGGTTCGGGAATAGGCCTTGTCATTGAAGGAGGCGATGCTTCCGTAAATTTCAGTGCAGGAGATCCTGTAGATTTCAGTACTTCTCTTAGCAAATACATAAGGTTAATAACAAACGGTACAAATGTTCCTTCAGCCAACATAAGCGCTCTGACGGTTAAATTCGGCGGCACAAACGGAGCCGGGATGACTGACGCGCAGTTATTTGCTACTGAAGATAAGATTGATCATAAAATAGACTGGGGAAATCTTGGCTTTGTTTCCGTAAAGGCTAATCATGATTTCGTCACGGCAAACAGTTACTATACTCCCAATACAACATCACCTTCCATTCAGAGAGGAATTGATGCAGCTGCAAGCGGATATACGGTGAATGTTTCATCAGGTACCTTTGTGGAAAACTTTGTTGTAAATAAGAGTAATCTTTTGCTTAAAGGAGCAAACTACGGAATAAATCCCAATACGGGAATCAGAACATCTGAATCCATATTAATGCCTGCAGTGAATGATCCTGAAACAGGTATACTTGCAGGGATTCAGCAAAGCAATATTACAATAGACGGATTTTTATTTAACGGGGATAATCCCGGACTTGGCGGCGGATATACAGTGGGAAGCGCTGATGTGAATACATCAGAAGGAATTATTAATGCGGCAGATCCTATATCAGGACCTTATTATCCTGTTGACCATATTGACATTCAGAATAACATCTTCAATAATTTTGATTATCAGGCAATATATCTTGAAACGCCTTTCAACTCAAATTACTCATGGAATTACATCAAGAACAATAAGTTTGACAATATGTGGGAAGGTGTACAAACTTATGCCATGCATGCAGACATTTCCTATAATGTTTTTACCGGTGTTGACAGAGCTGTAAGCATGCATGCAGTTCATGCTGCGACTGACCTGGGATTTATTCCTCAGATCGCATATAACGATGTTTCGATAACATGGAAAACAGCATATTCCAGGAACATCGGTATTTGGGTAAATTACAGAGACGGAAGTGCTCCGGATTTGCAGGTAAAGAACAATACAATTAACTGCAGTGACCTTTCTCTTTCCGGGAAAAAGTTTTTCGGATTTTATGCTTTAACACTAAAGGACAACCGAACTGTTTCATTTATTGATAATGTAATCACCGGTGCAGGAAACTGCAGCAGGGGATTTTACATGACAAATTGTCCAAGCACAAACATTACTCTCAGTGGTGGTTCATTTAATAACATAAGAGATATCGGGATACTTATGGTTAATAATGACCTTACCTGGGGTCCGGGGGATTCACGGCTTACTGTCAATAATCTTCCTGTTACAATGTCACCCGGTGCCTATGCATCCATACTTGATTCAGCAGATAACAGTTTTGTAACCAGACCTCTAGGAAATGAATCACTGAATAAAAGATTAAACAGAAAAGAGCCGGCTGAATTAAAAGAAAATCCGGGTACATCACCTACATCAACTTACAGTACTGTACTTACTATCAGTAATTCCACCCTGACAGGAGGTACAAAGGGAATTGCAGTTTCAGGTTCTCTTGCAAGTGCAGATATACATGATAACTCTGCGACGATTACCGGCGCTTCTGTAGGTGTCGATGTTGACGGTGGTTCCGTCACTTTATACAGAAATACAATAACCGCAAATGTAAACGGTGTTAGAATAAAAAACAGCGGGAGTCTAGTGTCCGCTACGGAAAATTTCATTACTTCGAATACGGCAAATGCAATTAATATAGAAGCTAGTGCAGGATCAATCGGAGTCATTAACGACAATGATCTGTCAGGGAATACCGGATATGCGATAAGTTATCTTAAAGCAACTCCCGTATTAAATGCAACCTGTAACTGGTTTGGCGCTGTATTTATTCCGTCAAAAGTTACGGGAAATGTAAACATCATAAATTATCTTACAAACGGTACTGATAACGAATTGCTTACACAGGGATTTCAACCTGTTCCTGGTTCATGTACAGGATTGGGTCCGGTTGTAAATTTAACACAGAGTCTATCATATTTATCAATAGCGCCTGCAATATCAGCTGCCAATCCGGGAGATGTGATTGAAATAAGTGCGGGTACTTATAATGAGAGAGTTGTCATAGACAAGACCTTAACGCTTCAGGGAGTTGACAAGACGA
>CAZLOL010000320.1:0-3976 GCA_964561045.1 uncultured Ignavibacteriaceae bacterium
AAGCAGGCAATTAAAGTTGAATGCTGAACACAATAGCAGACCCCACCCCCAACCCTAGTGCCATTAAGTTTAGGAATTTGGATTTCTAGACTATAAGGTTTTAAATCAACCAATTTCTTTTTACAGAACTTAACCTTATTGGAAAATGAAATCTATTAGACATAACCTTATTACATCATTAAATAATGCAAAATAAGGTAATAAGGTTAATATGAATTGTGATTCCTTTCTATTAAGGTTTAAAGGAAAAAATATTTTTACCAGTTTTGAGACAACCTCATTTAATGTGGATATGGTGACAGCAAGAGCAGATTCCTTTTAAATAATAAACAGAATCCATGAAATGGTTTATAATAAATTATACCTGTAAAAAAAGGTAAAAATTCAGAACAGTAAATAAATACTTTCATATTTAAATAATATTCCATATTTTAACACTCCCCATTTTATATCTAATGTATACAATTATTAAGTGTCCCTGAATTTAAGGGAATACTCTTGATAATTCTTCTTCATTACAGAGAAAATTCTTTAAATAATTAAATTTCATGTTATGAAAATTAAATTACCAGTATTGCTATTGTTAATACTGCCGGTTTACGCATTTTCAGCTGATCATTATTATTACGGTAATGAGAAAATAAGACTTGAACAAAGAACAGATAAAATTGCCGTTGTATTAAATAATGAATATTCCGAAAATGCCGTAAGGGATAGAGTAAGCCAATTCCTTGAAAATGGGGACGAATTAAGCAGCATATTGCCGGGAGTTTATTTAATCAATTTCAGGGAAATGAAAACACAGGTTGAAATGCAGGGATATCTTGAAAATATAAGCGCTCAGAGGGACATTGTGAAATTAGTTACACTAACGTATTACGGAACATCAAAAAAGGTGACTCAGATACCCGCAGATATATTCATAGTCAAGCTTAGAAACATAAATGATAAAGACAGACTGGAAATTCTTAACATTAAAAATAACTGTACAATAATCGGAAAATTATCGGGAGAAAAAGGATTTCTTATAAAATCCAACACAGGTGTAACAAAGAATGCACTTGAGCTGTCAGAAGATTATTATTCCACAGGAATGTTTGAGTTTGCCGAGCCGGACTTTATTTATCCGGAAAAGTGCATTTTATTATCCATACCAAATGATCCGTATTTTGACTCACAATGGGCATTAAGAAATACAGGGCAGACAATTCAGACAGGAAGTCCGTTTTTATTTCAGGGCGATGCATCTACAGTTAATGGAATACCCGGATCGGACATGAAAGTATCAGAAGCCTGGGATTTTACAACCGGTTCATCGGCTGTTACGATAGGGATCATAGACAGTGGAATAGATTCATTGCATCCTGATCTGCAGTCACCGGGACATTTAATAAGCGGATATGATGCATTTAATAATATCAACAGTTCAACGGAAGATTATGGCAATCACGGAACATCTGTAGCAGGGCTTATCGGAGCAGTAAGTAATAATGGCATCGGCATATCTGGAATCGCTCCTGACTGCAGATTAATGTCAATAACAATATTCGATATAAACGGAGTGACAACTTCTTCTATTATTGCAAGAGCTTTTGATACTGCAAGAGTCAGGGGAATAGATGTGCTATGTAACGGTTGGGGTGGTATCACTCCTGAAAATGTTATAACTGATGCAATAAATAATGCTGCAATCAACGGAAGGGGAGGATTGGGAAGCGTAATTTTATTTGGTTCAGGAAATGACGGCAAGAATCCGCCTGTTTATCCTTCATATCTGCAAAATGTATTATCTGTAGGAGCATCAACACCTCACGATCAGAAGAAAGCGCCGGGAACCGGAAACCAGTTCTACTGGGGAAGCAATTACGGGGAAAATACTGACGGAGATCTTGACATTACAGCTCCTACCAACTGTTATACCCTGTCATCGGGCGGAACTTATGACCTGAATTTCACAGGAACATCGGCAAGCGCGCCGAATGCAGCCGGAGTTGCCGCTCTTGTTTTATCCGTAAATCCTTCTTTAACAAGGACACAAGTCTTTGATAATCTTTCTAAAGGCAGTGATAAAGTTGATAATGTAGAATATTCCGTAAACAAATCTTTTGGAAAATGGAATTTCTATTACGGATACGGAAGAGTAAATGCATTGAATTCTGTCAGGTTAGCCGCAGGGACAGATGTAATTCCTCCTTCAATAAATCATTCTGTAATTTCATCTCATTCGAGTACATATCCGTCAATTATAAAAGCTGAAATTACTGATCATGACGGTTCTGCTGTACCACAAACAGGAAATAATGAGCCTGTTCTATTTTATAAAACAAAGAAAGGCACATTGTCATGGACGCCATTTGATTCTGTGTCCGCATATTCAGTTTCCGGTAATCTGTTTTATTTTAAAATCCCATCACAGGGCTGGAATACAGAGGTACAGTATTATATTCGGGCGAGAGATAATTCAGGCAATGAGTCAACATTCCCTGCACATGCCCCGAATGATTTCTGGCTTTGCTATTACTCAGTAAACAGCATTACTGCAGAGACAAAAAAGATCCCGTCTTTCACAGGTGCTGATTTCGGATCAACAATTTCACCTTCGGTAAATTTCGGAAGCTTTAAAATACTTCATGCTAAAATAAAGATCTACATGAGACATACTTATCTGAATGATGAGATCATACAGATATTTTCACCAATTCCTAACTCTAATAATAACAGGAAATGTCTGTTCTCTTCAAACGGACAAGATATGGACAATATTACAGGTGCATCAGTTTCAGATTCTTCAAATTCATTCTGGAACAGCAGCATGCCACCTTACAATAACGGACATTTTAAACCTGAAATCACTCTGAATGGATTTAACGGCCAAAACGCCGGCGGTAACTGGAGAATACTGCACTTTGACAGAGGTATAGGTGATTATGCATTCTTTGACAGTGTAAAGATAACATTATGCAAATCATCAGGAATTTCGAGCCCTTCAGCAAGTCTTGACGAACCGGAAGATTCACTGCTGAATTTTGGCAATGTATCATTTCCGAATATTTATGAAAAGGATTTTTATCTTAAGAACAGCGGAACTGCAAATTTATCCATGAACGGTTATTCATTCGCAGGCGGATTTGCGTCAATGTACAGTATTGCAAATGTTCCGCCTGCAACCATTCTACCGAATGACAGTGGTTTATTCAAAATCAGGCTTAATACATCTGTATCAGGATTAATGAATGCTTCAGATGGAGCAGTTCAGGGAGCGGTTTTAAATATTCTGACAAATGATCCGTCTAAAAGCACTTTCAGGGTTTCACTTCAGACAAACGATTCTCTTCTTTTCGGTTTGAAAAACCTGCAATTGAAATTATTATTCGAAGGAATGTATGATTCATCTTCAAATTCAAACATTGAAGATACAGCCTTTGTTTATCTTAGAAGTATAAACAATCCATATGATGTTATTGATTCATCAGCTAACATAATAAATTCTGAAGGTATGGGAAATTTTAATTTCAGAAATGCACAGAATAATACAAGCTACTATATTGTCGTCATGCACAGAAACGGACTGGAGTCCTGGAGTGCTGCAGGTCAGAGCTTTATTTCATCTGCAATGAATTATGATTTTACTGATGATTCATCAAAAGCTTTCGGTAATAATCTTGTATTAAAAGGAACAAAGTATTGTATTTACAGCGGTGATGTAGCTAAAGACGGAATTATTGATCTGACTGATGTTAATTTAGTATATAATTCAACCGCTAATTTCATTCAGGGTTATTCTTCTGAAGATATAAACGGGGATGGCATAGTTGATCTCACAGATCTGAATCTTGTGTATAATAATTCAGTTAAGTTTGTAAGAGCTGTTTCGCCATAGGATTCGTAAGATCCGTAAGATTCATAAGATTCATAAGATTTGTAAGATTCATAAGATTCATAAGATTTGTAAGATTCATAAGATTCATAAGATTTG
>CAZLOL010000320.1:4076-4189 GCA_964561045.1 uncultured Ignavibacteriaceae bacterium
TAAGAATCATAAGATTTGTAAGATTTCCGCCGTTGTTGTGTGTTCCAAAAATTAGCGTATTTATATTTTATAATTGTATATACTAAATGCAAATTTTTGGTCACCAACAACAT
>CAZLOL010000321.1:0-4161 GCA_964561045.1 uncultured Ignavibacteriaceae bacterium
TTGAACATTGAACATTGAACATTGAACATTGAACATTGAACATTGAACATTGAAACTACATTCTCTCAGGCGCTGAAATACCAATAATATGAAATCCGTTCTTTAAGACCTGCTTTACAGCAAGACAGATTGATAATCTTACAATAGAAAGATCTTTATTTTCTAAGTCCACAACCCTGTTATTATGATAGAATCTGTGGAAGTTTTCAGCAACTTCATTGAGGTAGGTTATAATTTTATGCGGCTCTAATGATATTGCTGCACTTTGAACTTCTTCCGGAAACCGTGATAAGGTTTTCAATAGCTTAATTTCTTCTTCAGATTTTATTATATCAAGATTCATATTTTCCAATCCTGACTTTAAATAGTCCAGTTTATTCTCATCAGCATTTCGAAGTATACCGCAGATTCTTGCGAAAGCATACTGAAGATAGTACATCGGATTTTTTTCTGATTGTTCTTTAGCCAGAGCGACATCAAAATCAAGATGAGTATTTATGCCTCTCATTACAAAAAAGAACTGTGTTGCATCTGCTCCTATTTCTTCAATCAGGTCATTAAGATAAACCACATTATCACTTCTCTTGCTCATCTTTACGGATTCATCACCCATTTTAAATGTCACCATCTGATGTATCAGGACTTTGATCTTTTTATCATCAAAACCAAGCTTTCTGACTCCGTATAAAACTTCTTTGTATGTGTCGCCATGATCCGATCCGAATATATCAACTATCAGATCATAACCTCTTTTTAACTTATCTGCATGGTAAGCAATATCCGGCAACCTGTAAGTTGGCTCTCCTGTTGCTTTTACAATAACTTTATCTTTTTGAAATCCGTCTTCAGAACCCATTTTAAGCCATACTGCTCCGTCTTTCTCATATGATAATGATCTGTTCTTTAATTCCGAAAGAATATTTTCTATATCCTTATTATCATAAAGTGAAGTTTCATTAAAAAATATATCATGATTAATGTCAAGTAAACGCAATGTATTCTTTATTGAGCTGAAATTATAATCCTCTCCTGCTTTTTTAAAATATTCAGTATCATCTGAGTCTTTCAGAGAATCCTTTTTATCTTCATAGATCTTTTCAGCAATATCTTTTATATATTCCCCGACATAACCGTCTTCAGGAAAGGGAAAATCCGGATCGATTAACTGCATGTATCTGGCATGAACTGATTTTGCAAGATTATTCATCTGATTACCGGCATCATTATAATAATATTCTCTTGTAACTTTGTAACCCGTCCATTCAAGCAGATTTGCAACGGATTTCCCCAGGCACAATCCTCTTCCATGACCAAGATGGAGAGGTCCGGTTGGATTTGCACTTACCCATTCAAGATTTGCGGTTTTGTTTATATTCAGAAATGATCTTCCGAAATTATCTTTTTCCTTAAGTATTTCTGAAATAATCCTTTTGTAAAAATCATCGGAGATAAAAAAATTAATGAAACCTGCACCGGCGATTTCAATATTAGAAATGAGTCCGCTGTCATAATGTAAATTATCGACTATGTTTTCGGCAATTTTTCGGGACGGGAGTTTTAATTCTTTTGAAAGAAGCATAGCAATGTTGGATGACAGGTCTCCATATTTTTCTTCCTTCGGTTTGTCAAAATAAATTTCCTTTTCAGGATAATTAAGTTTCTTTATGGTATCTGATATTGCTTTCTTTAAATATAATTTCAATTATATGTATATGTGTTTTTTAATTTTTGAATTAAATATGGCATTCGATAAAATCATAAAATTCCAAATCCAAAATTCCCAATCCCAAATCAAGCTCAGATCCATTTCATTTCCCTGTACCAGTCAATTGTTTTTCTGAAGCTTTCTTCAAGCGTGAATTTAGTTTTGAAACCAAGTTCACTCTTAGCTTTTTCATTTGAACAAACCCACCTGAGCTGTGTAATGTCTTTGCATTTTTCAATATTCAATGTAGCAGGCTTGCTGGAAAAAGTAGAGAATAATTCTGCCAGATATCCGACTGAATAAAGTACAGAATGCGGGAGACGAATCTTTAACGCTTTTCTTCCAAGCAGCTTTGATGTTAATGAACCGATCTCATCCCAATTGTATGCTTTATCAAAGCAGAGAAAATATTTCTGTCCGTTAGCTGCATTGTTTTCTGCTGCGAGAACAATTCCGTCTGCCAGGTCTTCAACATATACCAGGCTTAAGTATTTAGCATCAAATCCAATGACACTGTTTAGTCCTTTTGAAAATGTTTTAAAGTAAATAAGTATCTCAGTATCACGAGGACCAAATACGGCGGGTGGACTAATGATACAAACAGGGAACTTGTCTTTATATCTGAAAACTTCTTCTTCAGCCTTTAATTTGGATAAACCGTATGTTGTGATAGGATCCGGTATAGTATTTTCATCTACGGGCTTATCAGTCTTTGCAGGACCGCTGGCGGTGAGAGATGAGACAAATATAAATTTTTTCAGTCCGGGATTAACTTTATATGTGATCTCCAGTAAATTCTTTGTTGAATCGGAATTACCGTGATAAAATCCTTCTTTTGTTTTGGCTTTTACGACTCCGGCAACATGAAAAACATAATCCATGTCCTTTATGCAATTCTCCAAAGCCTCATTTGAAAATAGATCTCCGTCTACATATTTAATATTCTTTCCGTCAAGCCACTTTGTAGAGGAAGTTTTCCTCTTCAGGCAATAAACTTCATAATTTTTTTCCAAAAGTTTATCGACTAAATGGCTTCCGACAAATCCGGTTGCCCCGGTAACTAATGCTTTCAATAACTTATTTTTTAGAATCAGGATAATTACGAAATACAGACTTACAAGAATCTGTCATTTCGGGTTATCTTTATTCGGTTTTGATTTGAAATTCAATAGAAGTTAAAAATTATAATTCGTATTTTCTATGTTCAAAACTTTAACTATCATTTAAGTAATAAAAAAATAAGAATTTATGGACCTATTTGAAAAATGTTATAATTTTACCAGAGCAGATGAAGTAAAAGCTGCAGGAGTTTATCCTTATTTCAGGGCTATAGAAGCGAACGAAGGACCGGTTGTAAAAATAGAAGGAAGGCAGATTATAATGGCAGGATCGAATAACTATCTCGGGCTGACGGCGCATCCTAAAGTAAGAGAAGCGGCAATAAAGGCAATTCAGGATTATGGAACAGGTTGTTCAGGTTCAAGATATTTAACCGGGACACTGGATCTTCATATAAAGCTTGAAGAAAAGCTGGCAGATTTTCTTAATAAAGAATCAGTACTTCTTTTCTCAACCGGATATCAGACTGCTCAGGGAATTATTCCGACACTTGTATCCAAAGGTGATTATATTATATCCGACAAAGATAATCATGCATGCATAGTCGCGGCAAATCTTATGGCAAAAGGCGGATTTGCAGAGTTCAAGAGATACAAGCATAATGACATGGCAGATCTCGAAAGAGTGCTGAAACATATTCCTCTCGATGCGGCGAAACTTGTAGCATCCGACGGTGTCTTTTCAACAACTGGTGAAATTGTGGAACTTCCCAAACTTGTCGAGCTGTGTAAAAAATATAATGCAAGAATATTAATAGATGATGCACATTCAACCGGTGTGATAGGCAAAGGCGGAAGAGGAACTGCCTCTGAATTCGGTCTCGATAAAGAAGTTGATATGGTTATGGGAACATTCTCTAAAACATTTGCTTCTCTTGGCGGATTTGTCGGAGGTGAAGAAAGAGTAATAAATTATTTAAAACATAACTCACCTGCACTTATATTTTCCGCGTCACCTACGCCCGCATCCGTTGCAGCTGCTGATGCTGCACTTGAAATTTTAAAAGCAGAACCTGAAAGAATAACCAACCTTATACGAAATGCTCAAAAGATGAGGGAAGGTTTTAAAAATCTCGGATTCAATGTAATTGACAGCAGGACTGCCATAGTTCCGGTTGTTCTCGGAGAAGATGATCTTGTATTTATGTTCTGGAGAAAATTATTTGATGCCGGAGTTTTTGTAAATGCTTTTATCTCGCCGGGAGTCCCGCCGGGAATGGCGATGTTAAGAACATCATTCATGGCAACACACGAAGACAAACATCTCGACAGAATTCTGGAATTGTTCGGTGAAATAGGTAAAGAAATGAAAATTATTAATTAAGAATTGAGAATTAA
>CAZLOL010000322.1:0-4105 GCA_964561045.1 uncultured Ignavibacteriaceae bacterium
AATTACACAATCTCCAATTGAAGGTGTCAGCCTTGTCAGTACATTTGATAATGCAAAAGAACCTGATAAGCATGTTACTCAGTATTTTGAAATGCTTGGTCACCGCTCAATTTATAATAATGGATGGCGTGCAGTTTGTCCGTGGGTCGGTCCTTCTTTTGTGGAATCAGGCAGAAAATTCGGAACACCTATAGACAATGCTACTCTTTCAAAACTCGATGCAAACGGCTGGGAGCTTTACAATCTCAAAGAAGATTTTGCTGAAACGAAAAATCTTGCTAAAGCAGAAAAAGATAAACTCATAGAAATGATCGGCTTATGGTACAGCGAAGCGGGCAGGTATAATGTTTTGCCTTTGGATGGAAGAAGTACGCAAAGAATTGCCGAAGAAAGACCTCAGGTTTCTCTGCCGAGAAACAGATATATACTTTATGATAAAACGCAGGCGATCCCGGCAAATGCTGCTCCGAAAATTCTTAACAGACATTATTCAATTACTGCAGAAGTTAATATTCCTGAAGAAGGAGCCGAAGGAGTTTTGCTCAGTATGGGTGGAAACGACGGGGGTATTGTATTTTATATTATGGACGGAAAACTCTGCTTTGCACATAACTATGTGACGATAGATTATTTTTATGCAAAGTCTGAAAAAGATGTCCCTGCAGGAAAACATTTTCTAAGCATGGAATTCACACCCACGGGAAAGCCTGACTTTCCAAATGGAAAAGGAGTTCCGGGAAATGTTGAACTTTTCATTGACGGAAGATCTGCCGGTAAAGCAAAATGGCCGGTAACAACACCTATCAGACTCGGGCAGGGAGCAGCAATGCTTGTCGGCGAGGATACAGGCTCTTCTGTCATTCCTGATTATAAGCCGCCGTTTAAATTCACGGGTGATCTGAAAAAAGTAATTGTAGATGTAAGCGGAGAAGCTGTTGTTGATCATGAATCGGAAATGAAAATTGCATTGATGAAACAATGAATAGATTTGGAATTTGGGATTTCGGATTTGGAATTTATTTGATTTGTTAATTATCTGGTTAGGATTATAGATCCAATAATTGAACTTTGAAAATCAATAATTAAAATATGGCACAGTGCACAGTTGATAGTGCAATCCGAGGTTAGTGCGTCTTTAGTCATTAAGTATAAATCAAAAATGAAAATCTTACACAAATTTTTTTTAGTTGTATTGATATTATTATCTATAACAAAATTAATCAAAGCGCAAGGAGACGGACCGCGCTCATATTTGCTTTCACCAAAAGGTGTGGTAGGGATAAATCCGAAGTGGCTCAGTTTAAGTCAGAATTTTTTACCGGGAAGTAATATACTTGTTGAAACTGCTGCTCTGAAAGTTAATGTTTTTCCAACTACTTTATTCTATAATTTTGGAATTGCAGACCATCTTACCCAGGTTCAGTTTATGTTCAATCCGGGAAAAGCTACAGGAAGTATAACCTCTGATTTAAATGTTCCATACAATAATCTTGAAGCCACAGGATTTTCCGATGGATTTGTTGCATTTAAATTTGGTTTGCTCGGAACTCCGGCATTAAATTTACTGCAGTTTGCAAAACATAAACCATGCTTTTCGATGTTTAGCTATTTCAGATTATGGTATTCAGGTACTTACGACAGCAGTAAACCTCTGAACTTAGGCAGCAATCGTCTTACATATGAAATGGGACTGCCTATGAGTATTCCTGTTTTTAAAAGTTTAAAGCATCCTGTGTGGATCGAGACATATCCATATATACAATTTTATTCGACAAATACTGAACCGTCAATTATTTCGCGTGCAAATGAATCCTATCAAAAGCCATTGTTTGTAGTAGAGAATCATGCTACTTACAACATTACAAATAAATTCTGGGCTGGAATTGATCTGCGTTATCAATATGGAGGAGCAGTAGAACTTGACGGGGTGACACAGGATAATAAAATAAATATACTTGGAGGGGGAGTATCTGCAGGTTATCAGATTTTTACTTTTTTGAGCGCTTCAGCGAGCTATGGGGAAATTTTATCGGGTGATAATGGAGCCAGGTCAGACATGTTCAGGTTAAGCATGGTATTTGTATATGCAAATACAAAAAATTTAAAGAAGACAAAATAATTTCTTTCATGATGCGGATGTTGTCCCTCCATCCACTAACAGCAATAGTCATAGAGATGGCTGCTGATGACCAAAAGTTTGCAATTCAAAAGCATGCAATAAATGTGTCAGGAAAATAAAGTTTGTTCAATGCAAACATTTTAAATAACAACAGCAGCAAAAATTAAAATGCATTTCACTCTTAACTATTGTAAAATATTATAAAGAGTTAAATGAAATTAATATTATATAATAATGAAAACATCAAAAGAAAGATCTCAGACAAAAAATAAAAATTCCGGAAAAGTTCTTCCGTTTCCGGCGATTCCGTCTTCAAGCAAAGCAGGGGAAACCCTGGCAGAAAGTACAATGATCCGTCGTCCGCAGCCGGATCATCTTCCTAAAGATGCGCCTAATATTCTGATAATATTAATGGATGATGTTGGTTTCGGACAATGCGGAACATTCGGAGGTGAGGTAAATACTCCGACATTGAGCAAATTAAGAAACGAAGGAATTGCATATAACACTTTTCATACAACATCCATTTGTTCTCCGACACGGGCATCTATACTGACCGGAAGAAATCATCAGAGAGTACACTCAGGAACTATTGCAGAAAGAGCCGTTGACTGGGACGGATATACGGGTGTGATTCCGGAAACATCAGCTACAATTCCGGAAGTATTGAAAGAATACGGATATAAAACCTGCGCTTTCGGAAAATGGCATAATACACCTGCTGATCAGACAACTTCGATGGGACCGTTTGACAGATGGCCGAACGGACATGGCTTTGAGTACTTTTACGGATTTTTGGCAGGAGAAACATCTCAGTGGGAACCTAGACTTTATGAGAATTACAATACAGTTGAACCGCCTCATAAAGAAAATTATCATCTTACCGAAGATCTTGCTGATAAAGCATTGACATGGCTGAGTCATCACAGAGCATATTCACCTGACAAGCCATTCTTTATGTACTGGGCTCCGGGTGCAGCGCATGGTCCACATCATATACATAAAGAATGGGCAGATAAATACAAAGGAAAATTCGATGACGGCTGGGATGAATACAGAAAAAGAGTTTTTGAAAGGCAGAAAAAGACGGGATGGATACCGAAAGATACTGAACTTACAGAGCGTGCAGAAACAATGGCTTCATGGGAAAGTATTCCTGAATCAGAGCGCGCATTTCAGAGAAGACTTATGGAAGTTTTTGCAGGATTCGCTGAACATGCAGATGTTCAGGCGGGAAAGGTGATTGACGGGCTTGAAGAAATGGGATTAAGAGATAATACTTTAATATTTTATATTTGGGGTGATAACGGTTCAAGTGCTGAAGGACAGGCAGGGACCATTTCAGAATTACTTGCTCAGAATCAGATCCCAAATACAATCAAACAGCAAATAGAAGCTCTTGATAAACTGGGAGGACTTGATGCTCTCGGTTCTCCGAAAACCGATAATATGTATCACGCAGGCTGGGCTTGGGCAGGAACAGCTCCTTTCAAACATACAAAACTCATTGCATCACATTTCGGCGGAACAAGAAATCCAATGGTGGTTTCATGGCCAAAGAAAATTAATGCTGATAAAAATCCAAGATGTCAGTTTCATCATGTAAATGATGTAGCTCCGACAATTTATGATGTTATCGGAATTACTCCTCCTGATTCAGTAAACGGATTTAAGCAGGATCCGATTGACGGTGTAAGTATGAAATACACTTTTAACAATGTGAAAGCCAGGGGGAAAAAAGAAGTTCAGTATTTTGAAAATAACGGAAGCAGGGGAATTTATTGTGACGGCTGGTATGCCTGTGCATTTGGTCCGTTATATCCGTGGCTGACTATCAGTCCCGGTCTTGCGACCTGGGATTCTAAAAAAGATATATGGGAATTATATGATCTTACGAAAGATTTTTCACAGGCAAAAGATCTTGCAAAAAAATATCCAAAGAAACTTGCGGACATGAAAAAGATATTTCTTAAGGAAGCAAAGAAG
>CAZLOL010000323.1:0-2211 GCA_964561045.1 uncultured Ignavibacteriaceae bacterium
GTGACGTTTGCAAATGCAGTTACAGGAACTTATTATCTTGTAGTCAAAGGCAGAAACTTACTTGAAACCTGGAGCAGATCAGGCGGAGAACCTTATACAAGGGGTTCTGCTTTCTCATATAACTTTACAACTGCTTCAAACAAGGCATACGGTAACAATCTTATCTTAAAGGGCTCGAGGTATTGCGTATACAGCGGAGACGTCATAAAAGACAATACCGTTGATCTCGATGATATTATTCAGATATATAATGCAGCAATTTCATTTACGACAGGATTTAATCTGAATGATCTGACAGGTGACAGGGCAGTGGATCTATCAGATGTACTGATAGCATTCAATAATTCTTCAAGTTTCGTTTCAAGGCAAGCGCCTCCGGGAGCAACTTCTCCGGGTGATATTCAAACTGAAAGAAAGAATGTGAAGATTACAAATCAGGTTCTGGAAGAATTAAATGAAGTTAAGGAACCGGTGAGAAACGAATTACGGAATGAACAGAAAAAAAATGATGAAGTAAAATCAGACAGATCAAAATAGTGTTAAGATTAAAATAAATTATATAAAGAAGGGGGCTGTGAGATTTATTTCTTACAGTCCTTTTTATTGTTAGATTATGCTTTAAAATTATAATTAAACAAAATTAAACAGAGTACTGTTTTATTTTTCTAAAAATATATAAGTAAAAGATAAATACAGGAATCAGACAATATAAAATATAAATTAAAATGAATTCTAAATTTACAAATCTTTTATCCAAAAAAATAAACATAATCAGAAAATGACAACTTTTCAAAAATTTCTTATTGCCTCATTCGTTATACTTTTTTCCGTTAATGTTATTAATGTAAATGTTGACAGAACTGAAGCAATTTCAACAGGCAATGCTCTATTTGCGCAGGATAATTTTTCCGCATGGACAGATATACCTTTGCAGAATATAACAGGAAAGGATCCGGGAAGAGTGTATCCGCAAAAATACAGGAGCTTAAAGTTAAATCTAAGTTCTTTCAGAAATATACTTTCAGCTGCTCCGTTTGAATTCACAGACAGAGCTATAAATTCACCTGTAGTGATTGAACTGCCGGCTCCTGACGGTAAGCTCTCTAAGTTCTATGTAACGGAATATTCAATGATGGAACCGGGATTGGCAGCTCAGTTCCCCGAAATAAAAACATTCACTGTCAAAGGCATCGATGATCCGTATGCTGTAGGAAAGATAGATGTAACATCTTTTGGATTTCACGGAATGGTTCTGACTCCCAACGGAGATTATTTTATCGATCCCGCTAGTCTGGATAATACTGAGAATTATATCAGTTTTTATAAATCAGACTATTCAAGCAAGCGTTCATTTGAATGTCTTGTGAATGAAATATCCTCCAATTCTGATTTTATTAATAACAATAATTCTGATATGACAGGACAGCAGCTGAGGACTTACCGTCTTGCATGCGCTGCAACGGGGGAATATACCGCTTTCTTCGGCGGAACAGTTGCTGCAGGTCAGGCTGCAATTGTTGTTTCCATTAACAGGGTTAATGGAATTTATGAGAGAGACCTTTCAGTAAGAATGACATTAGTTGCAAACAATACTAACATTGTTTTTACAAATGCTGGTACAGATCCTTATACAAATAACAACGGCAGTACAATGCTTGGACAAAATCAGACAACATGCGACAATGTTTCATATATTGGTTCAGCTAATTATGACATCGGACATGTGTTCAGCACAGGCGGCGGTGGTGTTGCAGGGCTTGGAGTTGTGTGTCTTGCAGGAAGTAAAGCAAGAGGTGTTACGGGATCTCCTTCGCCAGTAGGTGATCCGTATGACATTGATTATGTTGCGCATGAAATGGGACATCAGTTCGGCGGTAATCACTCATTTAACGGTAATGCAGGTAGTTGTTCCGGCGCAAACAGGAATGCATCCACTGCATGGGAACCCGGAAGCGCAAGTACGATCATGGGTTATGCAGGAATCTGCAGCCCGCAGGATCTGCAGCCAAACAGCGATGCATTATTTCACACAGGAAATGTAAGTGAGATGACTTCCTTTACACAAACCGGCGGCGGCAATAGCTGTCCTGTTACAACAAATACCGGTAATACGCCTCCAACAGTAACAGTTCCTGCGGGAGGTTTTACAATTCCAATCAGCACACCATTTGAGTTAACAGGTTCGGCTACGGATGTTGAAACTCCGGGTTC
>CAZLOL010000323.1:2311-4095 GCA_964561045.1 uncultured Ignavibacteriaceae bacterium
GCAGTCAGCTGGAATTCAGGAATACCGCAGTCAGTAACATGGAATGTTGCAAATACAACTGCAGCGCCGGTAAGCTGCTCACTTGTAAATATAAAATTATCTACAGACGGCGGGAATACTTATCCGGTAACTTTAATTTCAAACACTGCAAACGACGGATCAGAGTCAGTTGTACTTCCCGGAATCGGAACCGCAACAGCCAGAATAAAAGTAGAAGCAGTTGGAAATGTTTTCTTTGATATATCAAATACAAACTTCACAATTTTAAATACCAATACTCCTATAATCACTCACACTCCGCTTTCTAATACCGAACAGATCTCCGGAGTATATACTGTTAATTGTACGATCACAACTTTCGGAACCGGACCAATTCCTTCTTTGACAAAACTCCTCTGGTCACGAAACAACGTGACTGTAACAGACAGTCTGCTTATGACAAATACGAGCGGAACCAACTGGACAGCGGACATTCCTGCAAACGGAACATCCGCTACTTACAGATATTATTTAAAGACAACGGACAGTCTGAACAGGACAGGATTTTCTCCTGCAACAGCACCGGCTGTTTTGCATACGTTTCTTGCGCAGCCTGATAATGCAAATCCTGTGATCGTTCATACGGCTCTGACAGATCTGCCAAAACCGTCCTGGCCTGCTACAGTAACAGCGACAGTCACAGATAATTTAGGATTAGATTCATCATGGGTTGTCTGGTATAAAAATTCTCCGACACCATTAAAACAATTTAAGCTGATCAATACTTCCGGCAATACTTTCTCTGCGTCATTTAATTCAGTCAATGCTGATGTTGTCATTGGAGATTATATTTATTATAAAATATTCGCTCAGGATAATTCACTGTCTCATAACAGGGATTCCAGTTCATTATACTCTTTTAAAATCATCGAGGATATATTATGTGAGGGATTCTTCTCTGCAACATTTCCTCCTACAAACTGGACAAATGAATTCACCGGGACTCAATACTGGACAAGAAATTCCGTCAGCAGTTACAATATCGGCAGCGGCTCGGCAAAGTTTGATTTCTGGAATGCATCAAACGGAACAATTCAGTCACTGTATACACTTACCTTCGGCGCATCCATATCCGGAGATTCATTAAAGTATGATTACTCTTATGCTCCTTATCAGACATCAAGGGATTCACTTATAATTGAAACTTCAACCAACGGTGGAACAAGCTACACGGTATTAAGAAGACTAAGAGGATATACAACTGACACTATCGGAGTTGGAAATACCATAAAGACAGTTGCTGCACAGTCTACTGAATTCACTCCGAGTACAGCAGGACAATGGCAGACAAAGAAGCTTGCATTGCCGGTCGGAACAAACAGGATCAAGTTCAGGGCAAGAAGCGGATTCGGGAATAATTTATATCTCGACAGTATTTGCAAAGTGAATAACTCTGCACCATTGCCTGCAACAATTACACTTTCTTCTCAGGGATATTATGACACGGTGACTACAAGACTGAATATGAAAGATTCTGCAACATTTTATTTAAGAAATACTTCGGCACCATATACAATAGTTGATTCGGCTAAAGGAGTAATTGATTCCGTTACATCAGCCGCAACTGTTACATTTGCTAATGCATCTACCGGAACATACTATCTTGTTGTGAAAGGAAAAAATCTTCTTGAAACATGGAGCAAGTCAGGCGGAGAATCTTACACAAGAGGATCTGCTTTCTCTTATAATTTCACAACTTCTTCATCACAGGCATACGGCAGTAATATGATATTCAGGAGTTCGAG
>CAZLOL010000324.1:0-4078 GCA_964561045.1 uncultured Ignavibacteriaceae bacterium
TGCATACATCAATGTACTGGATGCTTAAGGCAACTTCATTGAGTGAAACTGCCAAAGAGAAATTTCTTATGGCTTTATACAAAAACCATAACAATTATGACAAGACAATTTATGATTTGAGAAATGACGAGAATTTTAAATCGAAGAACAAACTCATTCAAGTTGAATTAGTTTTCAAAATTGGTTCTCTGACAGGAGATTATTTTGGCATGGTTAAAGCGATTAATGAGAAAGTTAACAATGAAACTTCCTTAAGTTCATTCTCCTTGTATTCAAAAAGAGACTGGATAAAATTTATCAAAGACAATAAGACTTCAGTTCCTGAGTCAATAGAGGGAAAAAATCAAACTGAAAAAGTTAACAGCTATGCAGAAATGCTCACACGGAATTTTGAAAAAGCATTTCCAGGAGAAAAATTAAAAGGAAAAATTCTTGCTGATAATCCTGATGATAATGTAAAAAAGTTTTTTGAGAATGCACCCGGCTTTGATATAAGAAAAACTAACATTCAGACATATACTAAAAAAAACGAGACATTATTGAGAGTGAAAGGAATTGATTTAGAATCTGTTGTGAAAGAATTAAAGACCTATCAGAGATTATTCAGGGTTTCTGACAATTATGAAAAGATCAAAGTTCTTAAGGAAAACAATCTTGATTCAGCATATAAAATAGTAAGCAAATATACACTGAATGGCTTCAAGAATAAATATGCCTTACAATTTTCGAACAGCGATAATGAAAACGGCGAAGCAATTGCAGAAGAAATTTACAATAAAGCTATGAAGATAGCTGGAATTACAAATACTATTTAAGGTTTATTCAGAGGAAAGTATATGGACAATCCGAAAGTGGTAAAAAAAATTAATTAGGATAAGAAAGATGCGGATGAACTCAGTTTACCAGATTTGGAATCTAAATTTGGAGCTAGGCTTATTTTGAATGCCGCCATTGCAGATAAGTCCTCTGTCTTGCCGCCTCAACTAAAAAAGGGTTCAATTAAATCAATTACATTTTACAGATTGATGTAATGCGACGCGTCAGAACGAAAGTCCTGAAGCAACAACTAAAAATCATGATGCCTCAACTAAATCAACTACACTTTTCAGAGTGATGACACGTGATGTTTCAGGGTGAAAGTCCTGACGCCACAACTTATAAGGTGAAAGGGTTCATTCAAATCAAATCAATTCGCCCGCAATTTCTTTTTCCAAACACTTTCTAATGAAAAGTTCGCTTTATTAATTGTGTCTTTATTATTTGGGTATTCAAATAGATAATATTTCATGTCTTTTTTAAAAAATAAACTGCTATCATTCTTAGTCAGTAATTATATTGGGTATTTTCAGTCAAATGTATCTTTGTAAGAAATAATTATTTTTGTTAAGTTAATAAGCCTCTTTTAACTTTTATTAAACAAACCAATAATGAAATCACAAATAAAAATATCCACCCTGATATTTTTGATCAGCTTTTTTTTCCAGGATTCATATTCTCAGCAAAACATAAACGGTTGGTTCTGGATCAACAGTCAGCCTCAGGCAAATGATCTTAACTGGGTAAAAATGATTGATGCAACACATTATTATGCAGTTGGTGATCACGGTACTTTTATGAAATCTACAGACGGAGGTGACAACTGGATAATAAATACGCAGGCAGGTCAGCCGGAACCTTTTTTTGGTTCAGGAGGAACATTGGATCTTAATACAGCATGGTTCTTTGATGCTAACACCGGTTTAGTAGGCGGAAGTACTTCAGACGACGCAGGCAGTGGTAAAATCAAAAGGACAACTGACGGCGGTCAGACATTTACATCTATTGAACTTGGAAACGATCCCGGTTTTTCCAGAGTAAAAGGTTTTTATTTCATAAATTCCAATACAGGCTATCTTTGCGGAAATGCCAGTGTCAGTGCTATGAAGACAACAGACGGAGGATTAAACTGGTCGCTTTTACCTAACCTGCCCGTCAGTTCATATACTTATAACTGTGTGTATGCAAAAGATGAAAATAATATTTTTCTTGGAGTTGATTATTCCTCCGGCTCTAGAATGGTTGTCCGGACAACTGACGGCGGAGCTACCTGGAGTGAAATTATTTTACCGGGAACTACATCAATAGAAGTAAAAGATATATTATTTCAGAATGCCAGCACAGGCTTTTTATCAGGTAATACTACTTACTTTGCTTATACAACAAATGGCGGATCCAACTGGACACAGGCCGTTTTTCCGAATAATCAGCAGGGATTGAATGATCTGAAAATTATAGGTTCCACTGTATATGCTTTAGGTTCATATACTGCATATTACTATACTACAAACTTAGGAGTTACATGGGATTCAGCCGTATTTACTGATCCTTCAAATGTCAATCAGCCTTATCCATTTTTTGTAAATGGATTTGACATTAGCGGCAGTGATGCTATTGTTGTAGGTAATAATGGGAAATTAAATATAAGCAATGACGGAGGTTTTACTTGGAGAAATAAAAACTATTCTGTTGGAAATAATGAATATTCTTTTGCCTCTATATATGCTTTGAAAGGAACAGGCAATGTCTGGTCAGGTTCAGACTACGGCGGATTGATACTGTATTCTTCAAATAACGGAGCAATCTGGACAAAGCAGCAAACTACAGCACTCTATGCTTTTTATGATATACAAATGTTAAATTCATCGACGGGATATGCAGTCGGAGGAAATCCATTCTTTGGATCAATAGGATATTGTTATAAAACAGTTAACGGAGGACTAAACTGGACAGCCCTTTCAATTCCAAATTCCGATAAAGCCAGGTTTGATGTTGATTTTGTTGATGTAAATACCGGCTGGATCTTCGGAGGTGATTATGATATTATATCTTTAATATCCAAGACAACTGACGGCGGAGCCACATGGGTGAATCAGACATTAACACCTGTGAACAATTCAGTTACACCAAGCGGGGATATGATAGATGCAAATACAGGATATTGTTTAAGCGGATTTACATTTGATGATCCTGCAATAAAGCTATACAAGACAACTAACGGGGGAAGCAACTGGAATCTGGTCACTGCATTTTCGTCAAATTTAACATGGAATGTTGTTAAGACTTTCTCTGCCAATACTTTGTATCTTGGAGGAGGTAAAAATGTGTATAAGTCAACAAACTCGGGAGTAAACTGGGTAGATGTTTCATTGCCCCCCGAATCAGCAAATATTTTTAACATGGACTGGTCAGATCTGAACAACGGGACTGTTGTCGGAACAGAAGGATTTACTGCAAAAACATCAAATGCAGGTCTGACCTGGAATATAAGAAATACAGGAAGCTCTACAATCACAGGAGTATCAATGCCAAGCAAAGATACCGTGTATGCATCATGCGACAGAAATGTTTACGGAGCGATATTCAGACTGTATGATATTTCAAGTTCTATTACATTTAATATGACAATTGGAATACAGGGATTCTGGAACGGAGCAACACAGGTTTCAGATACAGTTAAACTTCATTTAAGAAATTCCACTTCACCTTATGCTGAAGTGGAAGTCGCAGCTGCTGTTCTGAATAATACCGGAAATGGAACATTCACATTTAATTCTGCACCTTCAGGTTCTTATTATCTTGAGATCACACACAGGAATTCTCTTGAAACATGGAGTGCTTCACCGCAGGCAGTAGTTCAGGGCGGAGCATACAATTATAATTTCACAACTTCGGCATCACAGGCATACGGAAACAATCTGATTTTAAAATCAGGAAAATATTGTGATTACAGCGGAGATGTAAATCAGGACGGGTTTGTGAACTTAACAGATGTTATTATTATATTTAATGCTTCATCAGTATTTACAACCGGTTATGTTGTAACAGATGTCAATGGAGATTTAATAGTAGACCTTACCGACATATCTATTGCATATAACAATTCAACAAATTTTGTTCAAAAAATAACTCCTTAACAGTTAGTAGTTAGTAGTTACTAGTTAGTAAATAGAAATTAACGGGGAGAGATCTTCATAAAAACAAACAAGTGTTTTTGGGTGGGGTCATTAGTCATACTCAAAGGGATATTTAAACATCCCTT
>CAZLOL010000325.1:0-4075 GCA_964561045.1 uncultured Ignavibacteriaceae bacterium
TCATAAGATTCATTGCCGTTGACTTTAGTCAACGGAGAAGATTCATAAGATTCATTGCCGTTGACTTTAGTCAACGGAGAAGATTTGTAAACATTTTTTATCTTTTTAATAGTAATAAAAAATCAAAATGGGTATATTTTATATAAATTCACTTAATAAATAGATGGTTAATAAAACAATTAATAAGTCAATTAGAGTAAAATTTACAATAATTTTACTTACAGCAGCAATACTGATACCTTTTATGGGATTCAGTTATACAATTGCAAAAGACGCTCCGGGAGTTTCAGCCACTCCGAATAAGAAATCATACAGTCCGGGTGAATCCGGGTTTGTTACGCTTAGTTTCAAGACAGGATCTAAGGTTAAAATCCCGAAAGATCCGGAAGTTATTGTTAGTCTGACTTCTGATGAAGTTTACGGTCAGGGACTTCAGGATTACTCAGGCGGAGAAGGTGACTATATAAGTAATTCAAAGGTCAAATATAACTTCACTGTTCCGGATGGCGCGGCAAGCGGGTCAACTATTACGATCTCAGGAAGTGTTAAATTCGGATATTGTACTACTACTGACGGAGTGTGTAAAATCGGGAACAGGGAATTTACTGCGAAAATAAAAGTAAAGTAGTTGTTCGTTAATCGAGAATCGAAAATTGTTAATCGAAAACCGTTAATCGAATAATGCTTAACGAATAACGTTTAACGCTTAACGAATAACGTTTAACGCTTAACGAATAACGTTTAACGCTTAACGAATAACGATTAACGAATAACGCTAACAATTAACGAATAACGCTTAGCGAATAGCGAATATAAATGAGAGATGCATATTACTTTTTTTCGGATGTTCATCTTGGACTTGAATCGAGGGAAAAGGAAAAGTTAAAGGAATCGAAAGTAGTGGAGCTGCTTAATAAGGCAGAAACAGATGCTAAAGAAGTTTTTATAGTCGGAGATCTTTTTGACAGCTGGATAGAGTATAAGCAGGTTGTGCCGAAGGGATTTTATAAGCTCTTCACCAAGGTCTCTGAACTTGTTGATAATGGAATCAAGATTAATTACATAGCCGGCAATCACGACTTCTGGAAGGGAAATTTTTTCCGGGATGAATTCGGCATTGAGATATGTCACACGCACATTGAAAGAGAGATCGAAGGCAAGAAATTTTTTATTCATCACGGAGACGGATTCGCTCATAATGATCTGGGATACAGGATCTTAAAGAAAGTACTGCGAAGCAACATAAATCAGAAATTATATTCATGGCTTCATCCTGACATAGGTATAAGGCTGGCAAAAGGAACTTCCGAGACCTCGAGAAATCACACAAACGAAAAAGATTATTCGGAACATGATGGAATGCAGGAGCAGGCATTTAAACTGATAGACGATGGATTTGATTATGTGATAATGGGACACAGACATAAGCCGCAGATGATCACGCACAGTAAAGGATTTTATGTTAATCTCGGTGACTGGATAGAGCACTTTACTTATGGTGTGTTCAGAGATAAAGAGTTTGAGCTGAAGAAGTTATTTCATTATAATAATAAATAAAAAGTGATTTATAATATATAGTACACAAAGTCACAAAATTAATGGATTTTATTAATTTGCTCTTTGTAATTATTATGAATTTAAATTTTAAAAGCAAAGATGATTAAGGCGTGAGTTGATTAATTTTTACAAACTTATTTTTCTAAAAACAGAAACAGTTATAAAATAAATATTGGCAAAAAACAGTAAATACAGCGACGAAGAATTAGATAAATATTTTTCCGATAAAGATTACAGAAAGAAGAAGCTGAAGAATAAAAAGAATTCTAACAGGTTCTTCTTCTCGCTTTCATTAATTATATTGATAGTCATAGGAGTATTTGCGGGTTATCTTGTATACTTATCTCAGGGTCTGCCTTCTTTATCTGATCTTGAGAATCCTAAACTTGAAGAAGCGACAAAGATATATTCCTCAGACGGTGAATTGATTGACAAATTTTTTCTGAAGAACAGGACAAAGGTCACGCTTGATAATATTCCTAAGGATATGGTAGAAGCTCTTATTGCAACTGAAGATAAAAAATTCTATGACCACTGGGGAGTGGATATTGACAGAATTGTTAAGGCAGTCTTCAAGAACGTACTTCGGGGAAGTCTTACCAAAGAAGGCGCTTCAACCATCACACAGCAGCTTGCAAGAAATCTGTATAAGGACATCGGCAATGAAGTTTCTCTTAACCGAAAACTCCGTGAGGCAATGACTGCGGTGCAGGTTGAAAGAACATACACAAAAGAAGAAATCCTTGCTTACTATCTTAACACGGTTTATTTCGGAAAAGGAGCATACGGAGTCGAAGCAGCGGCTCAGACTTATTTCAATAAAAATGCAAAAGACCTGACGCTTGATGAATGCGCTTTGCTTGTCGGAGTTTTGAAATCACCTACAAATTATGATCCTGTAGATCAGCCGGATGCAGCGCTGAAAAGAAGAAATCTGGTACTGAATGAAATGTATGAATCGGAATTTATTACAAAAGAGAATTATGAAGTAGCAATAAACGATCCTATCAAAATAATTTATAAAAAAGATTATGCCAGCTTTAACTCTCCTGCTCCGCAGTTTACGGAATATGTAAGGCAGCTGCTCGAAAAGAAAGCTGAACAGTACGGGTACGATCTTTACCGTGACGGACTTAAGATCTATACTTCGCTTGATTCAAGATTTCAGAAACATGCAATCGATGCGGTTAGAAATCAGCTCGGACCTTTCCAGAAAGCATTCAACGGATACTGGAACTGGAATTCCAAAAAAGACATACTTGAAGATAACGTTGAAAGAACCATAAAACAGTCTGAAGAATATAAAAAAGCAAAGACTGAAGAGGAAAGAAATAAACTTTTTAATAAATTAAAATCAAATAAATCTTTCATTGATTCTGTAAAGATAATGACAACGACTGTTCAGGTAGGATTTGTGGTCTTAAATCCGAAGACAGGAGAAATAAAGGCTATGGTCGGAGCAAATCCTAACACTACATTTAAATACGGACTGAATCACGTAACACAGATAAGGCGTCAGCCAGGTTCTTCATTCAAGCCATTTGTCTATACAACAGCGATCCTGAACGGATATTCTCCCGGCTATATGATCTCGAATGATCCTATTGTTGTAAATGTAGGAGGTACCACATGGTCACCGAAAGGCGGTGGAACAGGAGGAAGCATGACAATGAGAGACGGCATTGCGAATTCAGTCAATGTGATTGCCGTCAGGACAGCTATGGAGGTAGCGCCGATAGACAAAGTCATTAAATTAGCGCATGATATGGGTGTAAATTCCGAGCTTCCGAATGTAATGTCATTGCCGCTTGGTGTCGGTGAGGTCAGTCCTCTGGAAATGACCAATGCTTACGGAACAATTGCAAATGAAGGGATTTGGGTTGAGCCTATGTCTATATTAAAGATCGAAGACAGAAACGGAAAAGTCATTGAAGAGTTTCATCCTGAAACACGAGAAGTGTTCAGCGAGGATGTAGCATATCTGATAAGCGACATGATGGAAGATGTAATTGATTACGGAACTGCTTCGAGTATAAGGCAGTATTTTCACAGACCTGCCGCCGGTAAAACAGGAACAACACAGAGTTTCGGCGACGCCTGGTTTGTAGGATTTACTCCGCAATTTGCTGCCGGAGTCTGGTTAGGTTTTGATGATGCAAGAATTAAATTCGGAGGAGGGTACGGACAGGGCGGTAAAGCAGCTGCTCCGATCTGGGGCAAGTTCATGGAGAAACTTTATTCCGATGAGGAATTTGATTTCCCGGTTGCATATTTTTTAATGCCTGACGGAGTGGAAGAAACTAAGGTCTGCACAGTTACCGGTCTGAAAAGCAACGGATCATGTCCGTCCACTACTGATCTTGTAATTAAAAAATTCAATGAGAAAAAATGTAATATTTCTCATTACTCAGCACCGGCAGAAACTACGGTTGAAACAAAAGAACCGCCTCCCGGCAGTGTAGGATACTGATCAATGTTCAATGTTCAATGTTCAATGTTCAATGTTCAATGTTCAATG
>CAZLOL010000326.1:0-4058 GCA_964561045.1 uncultured Ignavibacteriaceae bacterium
TTTACTATGGTAACAAATAAAATGATCTTCTGGGATACCGCCTGATATTCATTGATTTCCTTTATTACTGCATCAGCACCATAAAACAACTGATATAAATAATAGCCGAGTATCAGAGCATAAATTATATTCGAAATTAAAAGTTTTCTGATTTTCTGATTCCCTGCCTGAAGAATTATCATCAGCAATGTCCAGGCAAGAAGAAAGCAAAATGCAGATTTTAAAAGCAAGATGTGATTTTCATAAAATATATTCACAGGTGAAAAAGCAATTCCGATAAAACTTAACCCGCTAAAAATGAGACATACTTTGCTTATATATCCAACTATACTTAATTTATGAACATCCGTGTCCATTGCTCTCCAGATCATTGAGAAATAAATGAGTATGATTCCCAGACTGCCGAATGCAGTGATGAACAGAATATTAGAAATCGTATTCTGCTTGCCGGATATTGTCATTGTAGCTCCAAGATCGCTTATGGAATTTTCAAAGAAATTATAATGTACAGAACCTCTGTCATTAACTGACCCGCCGGGAAAAGCTAACATTGCAAATCCAATAAGAATGATAAACAAAATTGAAGTAAGTAAAAGCAGTTTACATCGGCGAATTAAGCTCTTTTGCATTTTAAGATGTTAAAATAACAGAATATGTAAACGGATTTGGAGGTTTTTCATACTTTGTGAGATCTTCACTTAATGATTTTTTTTTCAAATTAATTTTTTTTATCTGTATGAACATAATACCGTGGGATGTCATCCTTTAACTATCATAATCATTTGTATTTTATTTTTTGTTGATAGTAAATTAAATTAATTAAAGAAAAAGTATTAGTTATAAATACATGCACTAAAAAAAATTTTTATATACCTTATTGATATATTTGAGTTTATAAGAATTCATTCTGCCCTCTCTATAAGTGGTTGTCTCAGAACATCTTTACAAACCACCAATACACTACGGCACAAAGAATAAAAAGTATAAAAATAAAAAAATTTGTGTCTTTGTGTTTTAGTGGTTTCAACAGAATCCAATGTTTTGAGACACTCTCTATACTAAGCTATAGTTGATTAAGAATGAGATACTTTAAACTACCTTTTACAAATCTCCGTAATAAAATTAATTAAAATTATTTCTTTTAATTCATTGCCGTAACTCCGAAGTTTTATTATTTTAGCAATATGAAATTGCCCGACAAAATAAATAAGTATTTTTCTTATGAAGACAGACTCAGAAAGAACATAAGCATCGTAACAGGAATATTTATAGTAATGTTTAATATTATTTCAGGATTCATGATAATTCAAATTGCAGCAGATGTTTTATTTGGGATTAAAAATCCGGGTACAGAATTACTACTATTGTTCATAATTCCGGGAATAGCAGCCGGTGCGGTTTTACTGAAATTCTGTATTTTCATGATTGAATTTTTCTTAGGCGGAATTGAAATTGAAGATTATTCATACCTGAGGATGGTTCTGCTTGTGACAATTGCAGCTTATTTTATTATTCTGTTTATTTACATTCTTGTAATATTATCCTCATTAATCGAAAGATAATATCCTGGAATTAGTTTAGTTAGTAGACTAAGTATATTAACTTTGATAAATATTATTTTAGTAAAATAAATAAAAAAGCCGGAAGCACCACACTTCCGGCTACAGCATTACCACATTATGCATTTTATCTCACATCGTTGTCCAGAATTTTTATTTTACTAAAACCATTCTCTTTGTATCTATTGTATTGCCTGCAACACTCATTTTATAATAATAAATTCCGCTGGAATAGTTTGATCCGTCAAAATGTATGTCATATTTTCCGGGGTTTTGTACATCATTTACCAGAACCTGCATTTCTTTTCCGTGTATATCATAAACTGTTATTCTGACATGACTATTTTCTTTCATGAAATAGCTGATAATAGTATTAGGATTAAACGGATTCGGATAATTCTGTAAAAGAGAATAATTTTCTGCAGTTTCATTTCCTGATTCCGGAACTCCAAGTATAAGTGATGCCTGCTTGAGAACTATATCATTGTTTGGATCAAAAACCAGACTTAACGGCTGTCTGTTGAATGTAAATACAAACTGCTGATTGTTAACATCGTTCATAAACCTTACCAATGTATCTGAACCGCTGCTGAATCCGATTTTAATTACGAGCGGCATCTTATGAAATACGGAGTTTGTCTGTATCTGCCTTGCGGTAAATTTTACATTCCAGCTTCCTGATCCTGCGGAAGTGAAATTATAATAATTCTGGTAAACAGGATGATTGGCAGCTTTTACCCATTGATCAATAAACCACGACATGTCCTCTCCTGCAACAGAGCTTATCTTTGAAGTAAAATCATCCGTAACTGCGGAATTATATTTGAATCCGCCGGCTTCATCCGTAGCATAAGATTTTAAAGCATTGAAAAATACCGTATCACCCAGTGTATATCTTAACATATGAAGTACACACGCACCTTTGTTATATGTGATTGCAGTATTGAACAGTTCATTTACTCCCGGAGTAATAACCGCCCACTGAGGATTATACATCGGCCAGCCGGGATTATTGCTGAGATAATTGCTTGCATCAGAATTAATGTCATTTTTATATGCAGTATATCCGGATGTATTTTCATACCAGAGAGCTTCAAGATAAGTAGCAAATCCTTCATTCAGCCATATATCCGCCCACGTCCCGCATGTAATAAGATCTCCGAACCACTGATGTCCGAATTCATGGGAGACAAGATTCTCACTCCAGCATCCGGGACATAAACTTGTTAATGTCTGATTTTCCATCCCGCCCCAGGAAAACTGATTATTAAGCGTGGCAAAGCCGTTCTTTTCAAATGCATGCTCGCCGAATTTCTGTGAATAATATGTCATCATCGGAATAATTTTCTGCTTGATGGTAGATGGATTTTCACCGGAGTTATAATAAAATCTGATCGGAATACTATCAGCAGGATTGGATAATTTATGCCAGTAAACTATATCAAGATTGTAATTTACTTTCGCCGACATTACCGTAAGATATGTAGATACAGGATCCCTGCTTATCCAGTGATAATAAATAGTATCACCGGTTACAAGAGAATCATTAAGCCGGCCGTTAGAGCCAAGCCTTACATTTCCCGGAACTTTTGCAGTCAGATCCAGCGTGGCTTTGTCCGAAGGTTTGTCATAACACGGGAACCACTTTCTTGCACCTTCAGGCTCACAGTCAGTAAAGACCATTCCGGATGATGCATAAAATGCCTGATCAGTTACATTCTGATGAGTGTAATCTATTTTTACTTCTGCAGTCTCCCCGGCATTGTATGATCTGTCAAGATTTACGGTTAAAATATTTCCCGAATGTGTAAAACTTATTCCCGCGAGACTTACATTATTCACAAGAATAGATGTATTAACCGCATTTAACTGAATTGAACTTAATGCAGAATCAACCCTGAATCTCACTGTCACATTCCCGTTAAAATTCTTAGGGTATGGACTTATAAAACAGTTTCTTATGTCTACATAAATTTTATAATTCAGTACGTCAAACTTATGTTTCGGATTATTCGGTGAATCCTGATCAAATATCTGCGGAAGATTTTTCATGTTTCTTTTCTTTGCCGAACATTCATCTGATCCTTTTTTAAATTCATTTTGAGCAAATATTACGCTGCCCGTCAATAATAATATTATAAATGATGATATAAATTTTTTCATTGTTCTGATTTTTAAAGTGTTTTATTTGGCATAAGATAACAGTTTTTATTTTTATTTCACTATGACATTTGTCATAATATGAAAATTTATTTTTAACATGAAATCGGTCACTGAAATCAGGTTCAATTTCCGTTCCAAAGATGAATAATCTGCAAATAGAGCTGTTAAAGTTACTTTCTCTGAAATTTCATTATTGAATTTATCCACAATATTTATCAATTATCAATTATAAATCCTAAACTGGCATAGCCAGTACCAAAAAAGTTTTAAATGCTCGTTTTTTTTAACCGCAGAGTTTCGCAGAGTAAGCGCAGAGTTTCAAGGAGTAAAACTCTG
>CAZLOL010000327.1:0-4004 GCA_964561045.1 uncultured Ignavibacteriaceae bacterium
CAAATTACAAATTACAAATTTCAAATTTCAAATTACAAATTACAAATTTCAAATTACAAATTTCAAATTACAAATTACAAATTACAAATTACAAATTTCAAATTACAAATTACAAATTTCAAATTACAAATTACAAATTACAAATTTCAAATTACAAATTACAAATTACAAATTAGAAAGGCTCTTTACGAATAACGCTTAACGAATAACGCTTAATGAATAACTCTTAACGAATAACGCTTAACGAATAACGAATAACGCTTAACAAATAACGAATTGAGAGCCAAGAATGTACTCTTCAAGTGATTTAATCTCTTTACATTTATGAACTTACCTTCGCATTTTTTTGAAAGAGCTCCGGATAAGATCATTCGGGGGCAGGCTCGAAAGACTGGCAAAGAGAATTCTCCATTAATTTGTCAGAAAAAATATGCTTCCAAAAATGTTTTGGAAAATATTGCATCGCCGTTTATTAATTCAAAGGATCAATTCGCCGAAACAATCAATCGCAGCAGCTTTATGAAAATGAAAGTAATTGTATGATACGCGGATGAAATATTAAAAGATGTGTGAATGATTCTTTTTCTGCAGTCAGATTTAAAGAATAATTCCCTAAATTTTATTGTATACAATTATTTACTTTTTTTAATTAAAATTTTTATTATGTTTGTATCAGCCGGCGCCCGCCGGCAATTGTTCTTTCATATTTGTTCTTCCTTTAATTGACCCCGCATGTTTTTTATGCGGGGTTTTTTGTTTTAAACCGGATGCCGGTAGGTTAACTACGGTGTTTATAACCTTCGGTAATGAAGTTTTTTTAAATTGGACTCTGAGGGCAGAACGTTTCTGTATCAAACTCCTCACCCGGAAAGTTGCTATGTCATGGAAATTCTGTAAGGATGGGACAAAACCACAATTGTAAATTTGTGATTGAGTTAATTGCCTCAATGCCGAAAGGATGGCAATATTATATCAATGAAAATTACAAACAACAAACCCGGATGGTGCGAAATTATTATGCCCAAAAATATCACCTCCTCGGGTTTCAATATCAGGCATAAAGAATTATTTCGATATCCATAGTGAGTAACACTGTTGTACAGACATAAAAGTAGAGAAAAAGTTTTGAGGAAGACTCGCGTGCTGGAATGTAGTTCTGTAATGAAAATACAGACAGGAAGTGACATTGCCTGAATGGCAAGTTTTATTAGATTCTTAAGATTCTTAAAATGAAGACCTTATTAAAACCGATACATACTCATTCGAAACTTTCATTCTACAAATTAAAAATGAAGGTCACCGCCAGCGCAGCCAGAAATGCAATTATACTTATGATCTCGAAGGGATAGTTATTTAATTTAATATTCATATTGTATTTATTAGTAAAGCACCGCCCCGATGAGGGGTTCAGGACGGCGCTTTTTTTGTTACAGAATGTTATTTAATTTTTGGTTTTGGTCTCGGAACAGTACCGCATTTTTCAAATTCATCAGCGAGTGTGCCGGCGACTCCTCTTACTATATCAGCTGCAACGGATTTCAATGCCTGATTGAACTGCTTGTTCATAGTCAGTCCTGAGATCTGTGTAAGAATGTTCGCGATCTGGATCTGCTCTGCTGAAATAATTTCTTTCCACGGATAAGGACCTGGCCATGGATCCGGAAACGGCGGGAAGGGCGGGAAAGGCCACCACGGCGGACAGATGTCATCGCCTTCTTCCCATCCGTTGATCATTCCGGCTGATGCTTCTTTAGCCATTTTCTTTGAAAGTTCCAGAATTTTTCCGGAAAGTTTCTTATCAGCTACAACCTTGCCGAGCTGCTTTACGGCATCTGCCAGCGCAAGCTCGCCGTATTGCCCCCAACCCGGATCTTCCCAGTTGGGTATGAAATGTGTAATGAAGAGAGACTTTAACTTTCTCCAGTCTGCAATAAATCTTTTGGATGTTTTTGCCATGATAATAATAATGTATTTAATTTTGCTTACTCTTTTTTAAATAACGGATTTTCAGCAAGCTCCGCGCTGATTATTGTTAATTAATCTTTACAAAATTATTGTATATGGATTAAAAAGATAATAGAGGGAAACACATTTTGTTTGCGTGCGGAAATACTTAGAAGAGCAGTTAATAGTTAATGTTAATAGTTAATAGTTAAAATTAAAGGTGTGATAATAGTTTTAATTCTAAAATCTGGAATTTATATCTTTGACCTAACAAATTCCAATTCCGAAATTCCAAATCCCAAATTATCTTTTACTTTCCCTCAGCATCATCATTCCCGCCAGAAGAAAGAAAAACGAAGAGACAATGAATGTCGCTTCAATGGAAACTAATTTTAGAATTAAATAACCGATGAACGGGGCGAACAGTCCGCGGACTCCGGTGAGTGTTATATGAACCGCCTGATAATTCGCAACCTGAAACGGAGGAGCGAAATAAATAGAGCTTAAATTCCATGAGAGTGTCACCCCACTCATAGCGACACCGAAGAAAAAGAAAGTTAAGTAAAGAAATATATCGGGAGAAAGAATTTTGCTGTCAACTCCGAAGTATTTTATTGAAAGCATCAGTAATGGATAAAGTATGAGCGACAGGAATAAATAACCGCAGAACTTTGTCGGATTGCCGGTGCCGTGAAGTTTTCCCATGACAGGTGTAAATAAAATTGTTGCTGTATAAAACACCAGACCTTTAGCGACTGATATCGGAGCATAATCGAGCTTCAGTGTCTCAACCAGAAATATAGGCACAGCAGGGCTTGCGATCATGAATGCCATTCCGTAAAGAAAAAAATTTATTTCAAACCTGAAGAAAGGTCTGTTCTCATTGAATATCCTGAAAAGATTTCTTATGGGAAGTATTAAAATATCTTTGAAAAGCTTTTTGGAAATAATTCCGGTGAATTTATTTTTAGTCTCGTCGAAAATCTTTCCCATCTTAATCATCCTTGCAAGATTTACATAAGCAATGATATCGAATATTGCAGCCAGCGGATAAAATACTTTATAGAGCTCGTAGTTCAGGTCAAGTATATATCCAAGCATGGTAGTAATTATGAGAACTATAATTGTGTAAAGGCTTGACGCATAGGAATAAAGTACGCTTCTTTTTTCGTCAGAGTAATTGTGTTTGAATACTGTGTTCCATGACGGTCTGATAAGTGAATCAGTGAAACTCATAGCAGCTATGCAGAAAATAAAGAAGTTCGGTGTTTCGAAGAATGGGATTATAAGCAGAAAAAATCTGCTGAAGACAGCCATTGCAATGATAGTCCTTGACTGATTGTTCGATCTGTTGATGATCTCTGTGCCGTATATTGAAAATAAAAACGCGGAGCTGGTGAGAAATATCAGCATCGTAACCTGGAAGTCAGAAGCAAAGAGTGATTTTTTGAGTATGACATCCTGCAGCATTAGGATACCGAAAGACAATCCGTAAAATACCTGCGAGATCAGATGAAGACGGAAAGTTTTCTCTTCCAGATTCTTAAGTCTCCGGCTTTCATCACCGCTTATTTGAATTTCCTCAGACGATGTCAAGTCCTTTCTCTAATTGTATGTGATGAAGTATTATGTTTACTGCGGGAAATTTTTCAGATATGTGCTGTCCGGCTTTTTCCGCTGAATATACAGACCTGTGCTGACCGCCAGTGCATCCGAATGAGATCATCAGATCAGTAAAATCCCGTTCAATGTAATTTTCAATCGCAGGATCGGTTATGTCATAAACATTATTCAAAAATTTTTTCATCTCTTCCTGTGATTCCAGAAACTCGATCACTTCTTTATTCTGTCCGGTAAGGGATCTGAATTCTTCTTTCCTTCCGGGATTGTTGATATACCTGCAGTCGAATACAAATCCTCCGCCGTGACCTGTGTGATCATCAGGGATGCCGGACTTAATGTAACTGAATGAGTTTAAGTGAACTGTAAGCGCCATAAGTTTCAAATATAATTATCCTCTCTTTGAAAGAAAGTGTATTTACAATTAGTAATAAGTATTA
>CAZLOL010000328.1:0-3963 GCA_964561045.1 uncultured Ignavibacteriaceae bacterium
TATTGCCATAATTCAAACATTTTTAATTAAAAAGTATACCACCATGAGAAACGATCTTATCCCTACAAGATATTCCAACTTTATAGTAAAGGAAAGGAATTTCATCGAAAAGTTCAGAGAGTGTGCCGGAATCCTCAAAATCAAGGATGAAGATATGAATATTACTATCGGCATATTGAATGATCATATTGACAGTTATTCAAAAATGATTTCAAAGAGAGCTGAATCCAAAGCAGCAACCGAGGAACATCTGCTTAAAAATAAAAAAGCTACAAAAGAATTCAGAAGAATTGCCAGGCTGGTAAGCGCTTCAAAGAATTATACTACTGCAATCGGAGAAGACCTTGGAATTATAAGTACTCAAAAAACAGAAATGAGTCCTGAAGAAGCACAACCTGTTTTAAGGATCAGCGTCAACGGAAATTCAGTTAATATTAAATTCATTAAACACCGAAGAGATGGAATTGCTATTTATTCAAAGCGTGGAGATGAAAAAGATTTTTCGTTTATTGAAAACTGTGCCATCTCACCTTATACAGACGCAAGGGAAAAGACGGATCTTCTCAAACCGGAAAACAGGGAATATTATGCAGTCTATTTGAAGAACTATAAGGATACAGGAAAACCTTCTAATATTGTAAAAGTAACTATTCCTTGATTGAATGTAAATCTTTCATTATTTCTTCACTTATCACTAATTGTCTAAGATAAATATCTTTAATTTGAAAACGCATATCCCTTTTAACTGCTAATGTAATTCACACATTTGTTTCTCAGGAAACATTCCAGAATACCATTCACAGAAAATTGTTTCTCAAGAAACATTAATTAAGGATATCTAATTTAGGTAAAGCTAAACTGTTTTTAAGAGTATTGAAAATGGTTGTTAACAAGATGTTAACATTCATATTTCTAAAAATTCTTAAAATGGAGGTATATTTTAATTTCAAAATTCTGAATATTTTGAATTTGAAAAATTTATATAGGCTTATATTTGAATCAACAGAAAATATTAAATTGTTTAAAGTGATCTATTATTATAATTTCTATTAGAAATAAAACAATATTTGCATACTTTTCATGAAATCTTTAAAAGCATAATAATCACGAAATCCCGGGAGGATTCCAAATTGTGATTTCGTAAGGGATTTAAATTTAGAATCATTTGAGATCTGAGATGAAAATCAAAAATCAGGTTATACTATATATTATTACTAACAAAATACTATACGTTCTTTTTTAGCTTTACAAAATTTATTCTTCACTCATAATGTCCCATTTTTTTATTCCGCACCCGGGGAGCAAAGTGAATATATATTTTCCGGAAAGTAGCTAAATCCCAAATGTAATTATTATACAGATTTCAAATAGACTTCTATTCCTGGAAAAGCTGAACTTTAAATAATCAGGCTGAGGCATTATAATAAGAGCTTCTTCTTCTTGTAAATAACTTTCATGAGTAGAAAAACCCTTTTTTTCAGAAACTTAAATAGAATATTAATTTCATTTATTTTAACCTTAGTAATTTATTTTGTATTATTTAATAATGTAATAAGGTCATGTTTAATTTATTTCATTTTCAACTAAGGTTTAGTTCTGAAAACAATGTATTGGTTGATTTAAAACCCTGAAGTTTAGAAATCAAAATTCCTTAACTTAATGGCTTTGGGTTTATTAGGATATTTTTGAAGTATTCTCTCATGCGGGGATGACTGCATTGTAATTGATTGTTTTTAAACTTTAATAGGAGAAGCAGAGGAGCAACGAAATAACTTACTGTTTATACAAGCACAAACCAATGCTATTATATTTAAATAATAGAATAGATCATGTATTGATAATCAAATTCTTAGATAGAAAGTCATAATTAAAATAGTTATTTTAATTTTATGAAAAAATATTATGATATAATTGTGATTGGCGCCGGGCATGCCGGGATTGAAGCATCTTTTGCATCTGCCAGAATGGGTTGTTCCGTAGGTCTTGTAACAATGGATGTAAATGCAATCGGAAGGATGAGCTGTAATCCTGCAATCGGCGGAACTGCAAAAGGACATCTTGTACGTGAAATCGATGCTCTCGGTGGTATTATGGGACAAATAGCTGACAAAACAGGTATTCAATTCAAAATGTTAAATACTTCCAAAGGACCGGCAGTCTGGTCGCCAAGATGCCAGTCGGATAAAAACCTATATTCCGAAGCTGCTGCTGCTGTAATTAAGAATCAAGAGGGAATAGAGATCATAGAGGATATGGTAAAACAATTACAAGTTACGAGTTACGAATTACGGGATGAAGGGTATAGATACTTTATAACAGGAATAAAAACAGAATCAGGACTTGAAATTGATTGTAAATCTGTGATTATAACGTCAGGGACTTTTTTGAATGCGGTTATGCATACAGGTAAAACGAATATTGATGGGGGACGGATTGGTGAAAAAGCCGCTACAGGTCTTTCGGAATGCATGTTAAAACTTGGATTTGAAACCGGAAGATTAAAAACCGGGACACCACCCAGATTAGATATTAATACTATTGATTTTTCAGTAACAGAAATTCAGTCTGGTGATACTGATCCTAAGCCATTTTCACATAAGAAGTATGATAATTTTCCATTTCAAAGACAGGTTGATTGTTATCTCACACATACAAATGAGCAGACACATGAAATTCTCAGGACGGGATTTGAAGACTCACCGATGTTTACCGGAAGGATCAAGGGTGTTGGTCCGAGATACTGTCCTTCAATAGAAGACAAGATCTCAAGGTTTTCTGAAAAACCGAGACACCAGATATTTCTTGAACCGGAAACTCTTGACGGTAATACTATTTACATGAATGGTTTTTCTACCAGTCTGCCGGTTGAAGTTCAGAAAAAAGCTGCAAGAACAATTACCGGGCTTGAGAAAGTTGAACTGATAAAACAGGGATATGCTGTAGAATACGATTTCTTTCCGACTCATCAGATAAATTTAACCTTAGAAACAAAATTGGTTTCCGGACTGTATACTGCCGGTCAGATAAACGGAACTTCAGGATATGAAGAAGCTGCAGCTCAGGGTCTGATGGCAGGTATAAATGCAGCTTTGAAAATAAATAAGAAAGAGCCGTTTATTTTAAAAAGAAGTGAAGCATATATCGGCGTATTAATTGATGATCTTATAAATAAATGTCCGGACGAACCGTACAGGATGTTTACTTCATGCGCTGAATACCGGCTTGTTCTGAGACAGGATAATGCTGATCTGAGACTGATGAAATACGGGCACATGCTTGGTCTGATAAGTGATGAAATGATGAATAATCTGAATAAAAAAACTGATTTGATAAAAGAAGGGATCAGATATTTTAACGCCAATACTATAAATCAGAAATATGCTAATAATTATCTGAGAGAGGTAAATACTTCCGAGATCACACAGGGTGAATTCCTGCATAATCTTGTTAAAAGAAACGAAGTAAGTTTGTCCGGTATACTTGAACTTGAATGTTTCAGTGAAAATGAACTGATACAAAAGATAAAAAAAAATAAAGAAGCTGCTAATCAGATAGAGATAGACATCAAGTATAAGGGTTACATTGACCGTCAGGATGAACAGATTGGTCATTTCATAAAAAACGAAGAGATCAGAATTCCGACAGACTTTAAATATGAAAAAATCAGGTCATTATCAACGGAAGCTACGGAAAAACTGAGTAAGATCAGGCCGGTATCAATCGGGCAGGCGATGAGGATATCAGGTGTAAGACCATCGGATATTTCGGCTGTGATGATACATATGCGGGGATAGCGGTTTTTTTACCACAGAGCACAGAGAGCACAGAGTTTTATTGGTTCTATATGAAATATAGTGGAGCTGCTTCATTGTTTAAGATGTGTTTTTTACAAATTAACCAGCAGATATGTCATTCCCGCGTGCTCCTGGCGGGAATCCAATCAGGAAATTTAAATTAAGGATT
>CAZLOL010000329.1:0-3903 GCA_964561045.1 uncultured Ignavibacteriaceae bacterium
ACCTTTCATCAACTTCAAAATTTGCTGCAAATATTACTATATTCGAAATATAAATTATCTTTTCAAAACTAACTCTTCCCCTGCCCTCAATTCCATAAAGTTAAGGGAACCTCACCTTCCGGTCCCCCTAACCCCTCTCCCGAGACTGTCTCAAAAGACTTTAGATTTTAGATAGTTTAGGGAGAGGGGCAGGAGTGAGGGTTTAGAATATCCTTAACTTAATGGCATTGGGGGTTTGGGGTGGGGTTGTGTATTATTGATTATGATTTCAACTTTAATTTAAATTGAATAAAAAATATTTATAACTAATATATAAATCGTTTTGGAAGGATGTGCCTGTGTCTTCCTGTTCTGAGTTTAAATACCATGAAAGTCGTGTAAAAAAATCATTTGATAAAGTGCAATTCTGTTCAAATATTAGATAATTTCTAACTAATGTAATTCGGTATTCTGTAAAAATCAGGATAATTTTTACTTGTATAAGCTGCTTTAATTTATATAATTTGTAAAGAACGCGAGACGTGAGACGCGAGACAAATAAATTAAAAATATATAAACATTAAACTATAAACATTTAATTATAAACATTAAAATGAAAAATTTAAATCTGTGTTTGATCTTTGCCTTAATTCTCATTTGTTTAAATAATGAAATGAGTCTTGCACAATCAACCTTAGACTGGGTAAACAGGGTAAACATTGGCGCTAGCAGTCAGACTGCTTACGATGCGGTGACTGACACGCTGGGGAATATTTACATTTCAGGGTCGCATAGTAAAGGATATTCAGAGACTGACATGGTAACTGTTAAATATAATTCAGCGGGACAGTATCAGTGGGCGAAGACTTATAATTTATCTTCCGACTACACAAGTGAGGTCGGTAAGTCCGTGGCTGTTTACAGAAAAGGTACGAAGACTTACATTTATTCAGCGGGTGAAGTTTATTTGAATGGAGGTCAATCATATGTTACTATAATTAAATATGATTCAGACGGTAATCAGATATGGCAGAGAAATTATGAACCCGGAATTCCCGGAGGTAATGATGTTATAACAAAAGTAATGACCGATGCTTCCGGAAATTGCTACATCGCAGGAACTGCATTTACAAATCCTTTCGTTGCGAAATATGATTCTGCGGGTGTAAACATATTTGCAACCGTAGTTCAAATGCCTGCGGGCTACAGTTATTCACAGGCGAATGACATGGATATAGACGTTTCCGGAAATGTTTATGTGACGGGAGGCTGTGATACCAGCAACACCAAACATTTTCTAACATTTAAATATAATTCCACCGGCGTACAGCAGTGGTATAAATTATACAAAAGCGCTTTGACCTATCAAAGTTCAGGTCGGGGTATTAGAGCCGGGAAGTCAGGAAGTATATATGTTACGGGAGATAACCTTAATGCTTCTACCGGAAATGACTTCCTTACAATTAAATACGATCCTGCGACAGGAGATACGATCTGGACGAAAAGATATAACAGAACTTCAAACTCATTTGATGAATCAAAATTATTAGTGCGGGATGCAAATGATAATATCTTTGTCTCGGGTATGAGTTACTTCGGCTCATATACAAATATTTATACAATTAAATATGATTCTTTAGGCGCAGAGAAATGGGTGAAGACTTATTCAGGTCCCGGCGGATATTCGGATATTCCCAGAGATATTGCTTGTGATAATACAGGAAATATTTACATTGCAGGAATATCCGACAATTCATATTTCGGCAGTTATGTAACTATTAAATATAACACTCTCGGTGATTCGTTATGGACAAGGAGGCATGAGTTTTCAACAGCCGATTTTGAAGCGTTAAGTGCGATGTCTTTGGATAACAGCGGTAATATAGTGGTAACGGGAACCGTAGGAAACTCGGGCACAGACTTCGGAACGATCAGGTATAATTCTTCCGGCTCTCAGCAATGGGCTGTAAAATTTTACGGAGCTCAGATCATTGAAGACAGAGCAAACGGCATTGCCCGTGATAAAAACGGAAATGTATACACTGTCGGAAAAGCAAAGACAGGGCAGGGAGGTGATAATATTATTGTTGTAAAGTATAATCCGTCCGGAGTTCAGAAATGGGTTTATAATACCGGTGGTACTTTTGCAGGATATAATGCATATGATGAAGGAAAAGCAATTGCGGTGGATTCGAACGGATATGTTTATTTTACGGGAACAGTTTACAATCATCCGACAACTAAAAATGATATCTGCACCGGTAAGCTAGATTCTAACGGTAACAGATTATGGCATTCAGTTTGGGTGCCAACAGGACCTCAGCACGGAGATGACATTGGAAATGATATTATTGTTGATACATTGGGTAATGTTTATATAACAGGCCAGTACACAACCCTCGCCGGCAATCTGGATTTCATAACGATAAAATATAATTCTGCCGGAACCGAGCAGTGGGCCAGAGCACACGGAGTAAATCCCGGCGGTAATGATATTGCAAATGCAATTACACTTGATCAAAACTTAAATGTGTTTGTAACAGGAGTAAGTGACGGTGCAGCCTCAGGTGCGGACATATTAACAATCAAGTACAGCGCTGTCTCGGGTTTAGAGCAGTGGGTGAAATTATTCAACGGTGCCGGGAACGGGCATGATTTCGGAAATGATATTGGTATAGATGCTTCAGGTCATGTTTATGTTTGCGGAGGAACAGATACAGGATCATCAAATTCACATGGAATGTTAATAAAATATTTAAACAGCAGCGGAACATTGCAATGGTCAAAATACAAAAACGATCAGGCATCCGGAATTACTTACTTTAATGCTTTAGCTCTTAATCCATCGAGGACATTGATCTTTGCAACAGGAATTGACAGATTCTCAGCAACCGAGACCGGTGAGGCTTTCATAAGATCTGATACTAGTATCAGTGACATTTATTATTCAATACCGCATTATGGTATGGATGTGGAAGGAAAATCAATATCATGGCATGACAATTATCTATACATAGCAGGTAATTCTTATTCGCCGTCAGATGGAAAGAGAATATTTCTTGCCAGGCGAACTGAATTCGGAAATCATATTTTTACTGAATTCCTGAATACTAATTCATCATCGGGAATGTCAAGCAACAACGGAGTTACCGGCGGGAAAGGTAACAATGTTTATGTCGCCGGTCACACATATGATTCCACTTCGGGAAATAACATAACTACTTTGAAGTACTCATATCCATATTTCTGGCTTACAACAAGTTATTCTCTTGAAGGACCTCAGTCGGTTTTTCCGATAGGTTTTCAGGATACGATAAGAGTTTACCTTAGAAACTCAGTGCCGCCGTATAACCTTGTCGATTCGTCAAAAGGTGTTAATGAATACAGTTCATTCCTGGAGTTCATGTATGTTGAATCCTATTTCAATAATGCTTCGGTCTTGGGAAACTATTACGTAGTTTTGAAACACAGGAATTCCATTGAGACCTGGAGCAGGGAGCCCAAACAATTATTTAATGATGTTATTCCGCATTATTTTTTCAATGACTCAGCATCAAAAGCATACGGAAACAATCAGAAGCTGCTTACTGCAACTCCTTTCCCGCTGTACGGTTTATATAGCGGAGATGTGAATCAGGATGGCAGCATTGACCTGACTGACATCACAGAAATTTATAACGCGGCAAGCAGTTTCGTCACGGGCTATATTGCAACTGATATTACAGGAAATAATTCAGTTGACCTGTCGGATATGACAATTGCATATAATAATTCGGTGGGATTTGTGAGTATTAATAGACCTTGATCAGTGTTCAAAGTTTAAAGTACAAAGTTCAAAGTTCAATTTTCAAATTTAACAATCGTGGCTATCTGTCGTCCCCGCTGAGTCTCCCGCCTTCTGAATCCTGAATGCAGTGCACATTG
>CAZLOL010000330.1:0-3898 GCA_964561045.1 uncultured Ignavibacteriaceae bacterium
GAATTGTCTCTTCCGCTTTAAGATACTGTTCTCTTAATAAACTGACTGATCTTTTTATGCTTCTTTGATCTGTATCTCCAGTTGAATTTTCAATCTGCCGGTAAACACTGTTTGCCTGATCCAGTAAATCATTAACGCTTTTCTGAAGCTGAATTCGCAGCAGCTCTCCCATATTTTTTTCTATCCCGTGCCACGCGCTGGTAGAAACCAGATTCTCAAGTGAAGATAATCTCAATGCTGCCTGCCTCCAGTGTACAGCCTGTCTTCTCAGCGAGTAAAGTGTATTTTGGAATTGTGTGGTGGTCATTTGATTATTGATTTGCCATTTATCATTTAAAATGTATTTTAGTCAAATCTCTTTCCGGGTAATACTTTTATTTCGGGTAACGGCAGACTTGGCAGCACCAGACCTGCGATATGCCCGGCGGTTATTCTGCCCTTATATGCAGATACTATTGCGCTGATCTGCTTCATAACCGGGAGATTAAACCAGATTATTTTTATTGTTACTCCGTCCTGAGGAGCAGTTTGTGCACTTATGAATTCACCTGATTTGCCTTTCAGATAATTGATAACAGCATGGTATGCTTTTTTAGCAAGATATGTTACTAACTTCAGCATTATACCTTTTATTACTTCTTTACCTATGCTTCCTCCTATAACTCTCCCTATTAATCCGATATTCTGTTCCTCAAGATCTTCAGACTTTTCAAGAAACATTTCTGGCATTTCCTCATGAACAAGCTTTATCTTGCTTCCGATGTTACGGATTAGAACTTCATGCAATGCTGAATAAATTGTATAATACATTGTATAAAGAGGTCCGCCGTAACTTCCTTTCTTCAGCTGTTCAACTACTGATTTTGATACTTCTTCGCTGAAGTAAAGATTAAATCTTATTTCAGATTTTACAAAATTCATTACCCCCTGTATATCGCTTGAATTAGGAGTGGCCGGAACTAATTCCTGAGATATTTCCCCGGGTATATTTTGTTTATGTGACGTCAAAGCTACCGGTACAGATTTTAATTTTGCTCCTTGTATTTCCAGATAATAAAACCTTTGTCCGACTGCTGTTTCATATCTTCTTGTTGTATATTTTGATGAAAAATTTCTTCCGAGTTTAGGCTCTCCCAGTAATAATGATGCAGCAAGTACAGTCAGCGGATGAAACTGAACATATCCTTTCGGGACAGATTCGCCTAATCCCGGAACATTTTCATATCTGTTGATCAGATAAAGCTTTGTTCCCGGAATTCCCTGATAAATATGAATTCTCGCATTTACCGGCTGATGCGGATCCAGTCCTAATTTGTCCTTAAGGAAATCAGCAAGAGTTACTCCCCGGAAAGTTGTTAATGTAGTTGCGATTCTGTTGTCTATCACTTTATCATACACGCGTGTATATTTTTTATATAAATGTTTAGGTCCGTTTCGGGGCATTAAAACCCAGCTGCCCGGTTCGGATGTCGGACGCTTATCTTCTTTGATCATTTGAGACGGGAAGTTATCTCCGGCAGCCTTTTCAAAAGCTTCTAGCGTTTCAGCCATCAGAAGCTCCTGATCATTCAGGACTGATTCACTCAATGCTCCCATATTCTGCACAGTCTCCTGTATAGTATTGGCTATTGCTTCATATGCCAGATCAGACTTATTCATTTCATAGGTCTCAAATCCTATTGCGCTCATTCCAAGATCAATTATGCTAGCTGCAAGAGGTTTTGCAACATTTTCAGGAACATATTTTGCTACAAGTTTTGAAAGTAAACCTGCAAGAAAATTTATGACTTTTTGCCTGCCTATTATTGACAGGGCAATTTTTATCACCGGCTGTAAAGCAAGTATTGCCGCAGGTAAAAACTTTTCTATTGCAGGAGCAGGACTCTCACCCGGCTGTAAATTCTTCAGCTCGTTTATAAACTGTTCACGGGCTGTCTCAATAGATGGAAGATTTATTCCGCTTGTTTCAAAGCTTAATTCCCTTTGTAAATTATCATTGGAAGATCCATATTCCATTACAAGTTCTCCGGTTCCATATTCATCTGACGAGAACAACAGGTTTGTGATGTAATTGTCAAACTCGCTCTGAACGCTGTCAAGATTTCCGGTAGTCGGCGATTCGACGGCTTCCGTGCCGGTACCTGATGTTGTTGCATCCTGATTTGTATTTGCAGGTGCAGTATCCTGATTTGTATCAGAAACCGGAGCAGTATTTCCCGTATCTGCCGGCGTAGCAATTGTTGCGCCTTTTGACTCGCTGGTGTTAGATGATGTTGCCCTGGTTTTTGGCGCTGTATTTATCTTTAGAAATTTTTTTGCAAGATCGTGCGCATGAGGCTGAAGATTTTTCGGAAGTTTGTTAATTGCAAAACGAAGCACCTTATTCAAAAGAGGTTTTATCAGCGCTTTTAATTTTTTAAGTATCAAACCTATAGGCATTAATTTTCCGACAGCAGCAACTCCTTTTTTTGCAAGGCTGATTCCTTTTTTAACAACTGATTTTACTTTTTTAATAATGGAACCGAGAAATTGTTCCTGTGCCGGAGTATATCCTGAATTCTCAAACTGAAGTTCGTTGAAATATCTTTCCACTTCCGCTTCGGAGTGATCTGCGAGGTTGTTGCCGGAAAAGTGCTGAGACGCCTTTTCTATCATCTGCTCTGCTTCAAATGCTACCGGGGCAAAGTATTCTTCCGCCTGCTGTGTTGCATACGGTACAAACCTGTCGCCCATTGCTGCTTCATTTGATATTTTATTGCTCCATGAATCTTCAAGCTCCCTGGATAATTCATATAAACTGTCAACAAATTCATCATCGCTTAATTCATGAAGTAGATCAACATATTCTCCTGCCAGAGGAGATACTGACTGTTGTTCATTCAGAAATGATTCATAAGTAGCAGAGAAAGGACTTTCAAAACTTGTTAGATATCTGTCTGTATAGGTATGAACAGTTTCCTGAGCAGCATCTTCTCCTATGGAGAAATCTGCAAACGGTGTTTCATAATCTGAAAGCTGTAACTCAACTTCATTTAAGGAATAATTATTCATGATGGTATTTTGATAAGATTAATTGCTGTTGCAAAAATACTCATTTGAATTCTGCAGAATCAATCCCCCGAAAGGGGGAATTTAAAAGAGTGAAATTATTTTTCGAAAAAGGTCTGATGATAATAACTGATAAGGGCTGCGGTGTTTTTTGCGCCTGTTTTTTCAAGAATGTGCTTTCTGTGTGATTTAACTGTTTCGAAACATATGAAAAGCTTTTCGGCTATTTCTTCACTCGAATATCCCTGCATTAAGAGCCCTACGATTTCAATTTCCCTTTTCGATAACTTCTGAGAATTTATGGCTGTTCCCTTTTTTAAATTTATTCTGATTAAATTTATTACATGCACTGTATTGTCAACTGCCACATCTAAATTTAATGTAATTTTCCTTCCGTGAGGTCTTACTATTCCTATTATTTCGTGCAGCTTCTGTATGAGCTGCATTTCACTTGCAGAATCCCAGATGTCTGAACTGAAGAAAATCAGATTCTCTATACTGATCTCCCTTGGCGAGCTTATATTAATATTTAGCGAAGTTGACATTTGACAAAAATGTAATTTAAAACAAATTCTTTGTCAGATTGTAATTCAATAGATCTTCTACTGATAATAATCTGCAGTGAACTGCTTTTTTATGAACTTTCAATTACATTAAAATGAACCTGGGACTAGATGCCCGGAGAAGTTGTATTTTGCTTGCTTAAAGGAAATAAGTTTTTTTATAGAAGTATTTTGAATATTTGGGGTATATCTTTCCTCCTGATTATATATAATATTCCTTAACATTAATTTGTATCCATAAATTTATCCCAACTATATTACCCGGCAGAGCTGTCAAAATTAATATA
>CAZLOL010000331.1:0-3882 GCA_964561045.1 uncultured Ignavibacteriaceae bacterium
TTATGAAAAAACTCCACCCATATTTTATAACCGTACTGATATATATTCTTACCACTACATCTTTTTCACAAAGCCAGACCGAAACATCTATAAATGCAACTGATACCGCTGCAAAAATAATGCGTATCACTCCCGGAAAGAAATACGACGTCAACTGGATCAACCGTATATTCTCTGGCGAGCACTGGAGAGATCTATGGGCGACAGAGATCAGCGCGGAAGTTCTTGACATGAATAAATTTGCCGGAGGTCTGTACCCTATTAAACAGGGCGGCGGACTGCAGTCGAAATCTTTACACTTAAGAGGTGATGACAAAAATGAATATAAGTTCAGGACGATGGATAAATTCCCTTACAAGAGTCTTCCTCGGGAATGGCAGAATTCTTATTACGGCGAACTTCTTCAGGATCAGGTCAGTATTGGTCTGCCGGTTGCTTCTCTGATCGTTTATCCGCTGTTGAAAGAATTAAATATACTGTGCGTTAAGCCAAAGATCGTGATAATGCCTTATGACAGCCGCCTTGGATCATTCTATAAAGATTTTGCGGGACAGCTCGGATATATTGAACTTAATCCGCGTGCCGGAAAAAAAGGCTATAATAATTTTGAAGGAGCTGATAAAGTTGTGAATGGATATAAAATATTCAAACAGGTTGAAAAGGATAACGACGAACAAATAGATCAGACTGAATTTCTTAAAGCAAGACTTTTGGATATTTTTCTCGGTGACAGGGACAGGCATGCAGACCAGTGGCAGTGGGCAGGCTATAAAGAAAACGGGAAAAGGATCTGGAAGCCGATTCCAAGAGACAGGGATTTTGCATTCGGAAAATATGACGGCGTCTTTCCATGGCTCTCGGGTGTATTGTCACTGTCCCTAGTTGGGTTTAATTATGACATCCCTCAGATTGAAGAGATAACCTACACGGGCAGGCATCTTGACAGAAGATTTTTGAATAAACTAAACAGAAATGTCTGGGATTCGATCGCGAATTTTCTGACGTTTAAATTGACTGATGATGTTCTGAAAAAAGCAATTAAAGAAATGCCTCCTGAAATGTATATGAAAGAAGGGAAGAATTTATTTGGCATGCTTAAAAGCAGAAGGAGTCAGCTGAAGGAAGCATCGGATGAATTCTATGAATTGCTGTCGAAAGTAGTTGATATTTTCGGGAGCAATAAAAAGGAGTTTGCTGAAGTAGAGGTGTTAAATGAAAATGAAGTTGAAGTCAGATTGTATAAAAAAGAAAAGTCAACAGGAGAGAAATCCGGAAAGCCGTTTTATAAAAGAAAGTTCAACAGCGGGCTTACTGATGAGATCAGGATTCATTTACTCGCCGGAGATGACCAAATTACATTCAAGGGTAAAGCTGATAACGATATTCTTGTCAGAGTAATCAGTGATCAGGGAAAAGATGAGATCACGGATATATCTGATCTGGATGTACAAGTTTATGATGAAGATAAGGATACAAAGATCAGTACACAGAACGGAGTTTACTTCAATGATGACAAAGTAAAAGTACCTTTCAAGCCGATTGATAAATACGAACCTGAATTAGAAGACAGATATGATTTCTGGGCTTTTACACCCATACTAAATTATGATACGGATGACGGATTGATCATTGGCGGAGGACCGAATTTCAAACAGTATGGATTCCGGGCTGATCCATATCTGTACTATCTTGAGCTTACAGGTGCCTATGCTACTTCTTCTAAAGACTTCGATTTTAATTTTTATGCTGATTTTAACAAACTCATACATAACTCGAGAGTTCAGTTTTTTCTGAGCGGAAGTGAGCTTGACTATAACAGGTTTTACGGGTTCGGTAATCAGACCGTAAGAGATCCTGAACTGGCTTCCCGAAATTTTTACAAGGCAAAGCAGCAGAATATTATTTTCACACCTGCTGTATCAACAAACATCTCAAAACATTTGGATCTTCTTTTCAGCGGAACTTACAGATACTCTAATGCTAATGAAGAAGATAATTCGAATAATCTTTTAGGAGAAACACAGCCTTATGGTTTTGGAAAGATCAGTTACATTGGCTTGACTTCTGGATTCACTTATCTTAAAGTTGACAATAATATTTCACCCAGGAAAGGAATATACTCACTTGTCAACTTTACTTATTTTCCGAATCTTTTTGACCTGAATACTGACTTCAGCAAGATCTATGCCGAGATCACAGGTTATTATACCATTAAGACCTTTACAGATCTTACGTTTATACTGAAAGCGGGAGGACAGAATAATTTCGGCAATTATGTGTTTTATGATGCTGCAGCAGTCGGAGGATCAAACAGTCTGAGAGGTTATCCCAGAGAAAGATTTCAGGGTGATGCAGCTATGTTCGGTCAGTCTGAATTACGTATAAAAGTTGCCCCTATGGATATTTTCCTTCCTGCTAATATTGGGATATCAGCAATGAGTGACATTGGCAGAGTTTTTACAACAGGTCAGGATTCTAAAATGTGGCACAGTACTTACGGAGGAGGGATATGGTATGAAATAGAGAAAACCGTCTTTTTGAATTTTTTGGCTGCGAGATCTCCTGAAATTACCGAATTTTATTTTACGATCGGACTGGGAATATGATCTTTTTTATTAAAGCTTGCATTGCTTTTTTATAAACATTCAAAACGTCTTATCAGTATCAGTTCCTCAAAAAAAATCTCTTAATAAAAACGAAATTAATCCTCCCGCTTACTGAGTCTATTTTAAAAATAAAATGATCATTAAGCTTGTAAGACTATTAAGCACAACAGATTTCATCATCAAGGGGTATCCCTTTGTATATTCCCGCAATGTTTAATTTATATGATGTGTTGAGACAGACTTAACAAGCGGTGAAGACAGTGGAGCTTTTCAAATGTATCAACATTGATTCAGAATTGTTTTCATTTTTAGATAAATAAATTTTGCTATATAATATTAAGTATATTTTTATCATTATTGACGAAATTAATTCATACATGAAGATAAAATATAAAGTTCTGGCATTCTTTATTTCAGCATTGTTTCTGATTTCCTGTGCAAAAAATAAACCTGAAAGCGAAGAGCATACAAAAGAAAGCAAAGACAAAAAAACAAAAGAAAAGTCAGCTGATAATGATTCAGCAAGCAACCTTTCCAGATATGACCTGAGTTCTGATAATCCTAAGATACTGACTCTTCCTCCTGAATTAAAAGAGATATCCGGTATGACAATGACACCGGACGGAAGATTGTATGCAGAACAGGATGAAAAAGGGATCATATTTCAGGTAGATCCCGGGAACGGCGAAATAGTAAAAAAATTCTATCTTGGAAATCCTCCTGTAAAAAAAGATTTTGAAGATATTGCCTATGCAAATGATAAGTTTTACCTTTTGCACAGCAAGGGTGAAATATATGAATGCAGTGAAGGCAAGGACGGTGAAACCGTAGAATTTAAAATTTATAAAACTGAACTCAACGGTAAAAATGATATTGAAGGAATGTGTTATGATAAAGAAACCAATTCACTTCTGCTTGCCTGCAAAGGAGATCCCGGGATTGAGAATGAAGAAAATGATAAAGCTGTTTATTCCTTCCTGCTCAATGATATGACATTTGATCCAAAGCCGAGATTTCTGATCAAGAAATCAGAAGTAAAAAATTATTTTAATCCTTCGGGAATACAAAGAAATCCATTGACGGGTACATTTTTCATAATTGCAGCCAATGGCAACGAGATCATTGAATTATCTAAAGAAGGAAATCTGATGGGCAAACGCGGACTTCCGAAAAAAATACATGTACAGCCGGAAGGAATTACATTTTCGTCTGACGGAACATTGTTTATAAGCAACGAAGGCAAAAGCGGCAACGGAACTATTGTTGTATATCCTGT
>CAZLOL010000332.1:0-3852 GCA_964561045.1 uncultured Ignavibacteriaceae bacterium
TATGCTTTCCCTGATAATTCAGTATCACTTTTCTTTTCCCATTCTTCATGATAAATGCCCTGACCCTGTATGCCTTCCCACATACCAACAAGCCATTCTAAATTTAAGATATCAGTCATTTGCAATAAAATTTACATAAGATAATAAAAGTATGTAACTAATGAAAGTAAAGCGCAGATAATTAAAAATACAATTTCTTAAGATGCAGAACTTAACATCTATTTTTATTTTTACTTATAAACATCACACAAAATAAATAAATGTATATACATAGAAAAAGGTGTTGACACATTAAATGTATATACATATATTTGTATAAATAAATTACACCATGCGAATAGAAGACGAGATAAAACAGCAGAGTTTCAGAAGCGAGAATCAGAAATTAATAGTGAATCTGCTGCTGACTGGAAGCTGGATAAGTTTTAAAAGCTATGAGATGCTAAAGCCGTTCAAGCTTACAACTCAGCAGTATAATGTATTAAGAATTCTTCGCGGACAATATCCTGCTCCTGCTACAATAAACCTGTTAATAGAAAGAATGATGGATAAAATGTCCAATGCATCAAGGATAGTAGATCGTCTTGAGAAAAAGAAACTTGTCGAGCGAAAGCTGAAACCTGAAGACAGACGATGTGTAGATGTTGTAATAACAGATAAGGGAATTAAGCTACTTGAAAAAATCGGTGAGAGAGAAAGGGAATATGAAAATGATTTATTCAATCTTTCAGCTACTGAAGCAAAATTATTAAACGGGCTGCTGGATAAATTAAGAGGGTAGTCTCAAAATTTTAAATCTTAATAATTAAAAAAATCAAAATATATTTAAATCAAAAAATAAATAAAAATAAAATGAAAATGATCAAAAGAACAACATCAGCTCTATTTATATTAATTGCGTCAGTAATTATAATCAGCGGATGTTCGAAATCAGAAGAAAAAACCTTAACCTCAGATCAAAGTAAAGGAATCACTGCTTCAAACAAGGGTAAAAAGCTAACATTGTCGACCAGTGACAGCAAACTTGAATGGGTTGGAAAAAAGGTAACAGGTCAGCACAACGGAACGGTTGATATTTCCAGCGGCGATCTGTTTATTGATAATGGTAATTTAACAGGAGGCAGTTTTGATATTAATTTCGGGACAATAAAGGTATTAGACTTACAGGATTCTGAAATGAATGCAAAGCTGACTGGACATTTAAAATCAGATGATTTTTTCTCAGCTGAAAAATTTCCAACAGGGAAATTTGTTTTAACAAATGCAACCCCATTATCCAACGGTACAGAAAATAACTATACTATCGTAGGAGACCTGACAATTAAAGGGATCACACAACCGGTAAGTTTTCCGGCTGCTGTAATAGTAAACGGAGATATTGTATCTGCAAAAGCTGATTTTAAGATAGACAGAACATTATGGGATGTGAAATTCCGGTCAGGCAAGTTTTACGAAAACCTTGGAGATAAACTGATAGATGATCAGATTGAATTAAAGTTAAATATCTCAGCAAAATAAATTTAATAAAATTAAATCATGAAAAAGACAATTCACAGAGCAGAAAGCAGGGGACATGCCGATCATGGCTGGCTAAATGCCCATCATTCATTCAGCTTTGCAAACTATTACAATCCTGAAAGGATAAGGTTCGGAACTCTTAGAGTCCTGAACGATGACATAGTGCAGCCGGGAGAAGGTTTCGGAACTCATCCGCATGATAATATGGAAATAGTAACAATTCCGCTTCGCGGAGAGTTAGCTCATAAAGACAGCACAGGCAATAAGGAAGTAATAAGACCAAATGAGGTTCAGATAATGTCTGCGGGCAGCGGTCTTACACATTCGGAATTTAATAATTCAAAAACTGAAGAAATAAATCTTCTTCAGATCTGGGTTTTTCCGAAAGAAAGGAATATTAAACCCAGATATGATCAGAAGGTATTTAATCCTGAAGAAAGAATAAATAAAATAAAGACTGTTGTTTCTCCTTCAGACAAAGATGCGCTCTGGATAAATCAGAATGCATATTTTTCAATTACCAGCCTTGAGAAGGAAAAAGCTGTTAATTATGAAATAAAATCAAAGGGAAACGGACTTTACGTTTTTCTTATTGAAGGAAAAATAGAAATAGCAGGAGAGACACTTGGTAAACGTGATGCGATAGGACTGGAAGATTTAAAAGACATTGAGATAAAAGCAGCAGAAAAAAGTGAAGTGCTGTTAATTGAAGTTCCAATGAATTAAATTAACTTGGATTAAAAATTATTAATAAAAAAAACATGGCAAAGCAAACAAACAGAATCGGACTTGACAGTCAATATGCTAAAAAACTTGCAGATAAGCTGAATACATTACTTGCAGATTATCAGATTTTCTATATGAATGCCAGAGGATTTCACTGGAATATAAAAGGTGATAAATTCTTTGAACTGCACCTGAAGTTTGAAGAACTTTATAATGACGCATTGCTGAAGATAGATGAAGTGGCTGAAAGAATTCTTACACTTGGCTATATTCCTATGCATACTTATACAGATTATCTGAAAAATTCTGGAATTAAAGAATCAAAAAATGTTTCAGATGGCAGTAAAGCCGTCAGCCTTATATTAGAAGGGTTCAAGGTAATACTTAAGACAGAAAGGGAGATATTGGAACTGTCAGAAAAGGCAAATGATGAAGGCACAAACTCGCTTATGAGTGATTATATTCCTCAGCAGGAAAAACTTGTCTGGATGTACTCCTCTTATCTGAATAAAGTATAATACGGCTGATTTATGGATCTGATCAGAAGCATTCTGTTCTGAGGAAGTAAGTTATTGATTTTCATTTTAAATGCTAATATCATACTGAAGTTTAAAGCAAATCTGATTCTTAACTGAAAATAATTGACAGTAAGGCAATCAGTTTATGTTTATGATAAATCATAAGTATAAGGATTCATAAATTAAACTAAAAATATTATATGAAAATACTGTATATTTTTCCGCATCCGGATGATGAATCGTTCGGACCTGCACCTGCTATGACAAAGCAGAGAATGGAAGGCGATGAGGTTTTTTTACTGACACTTACAAAAGGCGGCGCTACGAAGCAGAGGCATAAATTCGGATATTCAATTGATGAAATGGGTGAAGTAAGATATAAAGAAATGCTAGATGTTGCAAAAGTTCTGAACTTAAGCGGAATGACAGTTCTTGATCTTCCTGACAGCGGTTTAAAGGAAATGGATCCGAGAGACATTGAAAAGGTTTTAATGGAGGAAATTGAAAAAGTAAAACCTGATATAATTGTAACCTATGCTGTACACGGCATCAGCGGTTTTCATGACCATCTGGTAACACATGCAGCTGTCAAAAGAGTTTATTCCGATATGAAGAATAATTCCGGATATTTAAAGCGCCTTGCATTATTTACAATTACTGAAGAAGCCGCATCAATGCAAAAACATTTTCATCTCAATGGCTCGAAAGAAGAAGATATAGACTGCATAATAGAAGCAGATGAAGAAGATCTCATGATATCAAGAAAAGCACTGGACTGCTATGTTACATTTAAGGAAACAATAGATGCAAGCAAAATAAAAGATCAGATTCCACAGAAAGTTTGTTTCGAAATATATCAGGAAACACATAAGCCGGTATTAAAAAATTTATCGGAAAAACTTTAATAGGAAACGGATATATCATACTTATACCGTCTGAGCAATTATCCGGAGATGTCTGATATGTTCTGGCTGTTTCTTGATAATGGCTATTAAACTGAAGAACTATTAGTCCCTGATTGTCATCACTGTAATATTGCTGTGTGAAGAAATCAATGAGCAATGAACTTTAATTATTAATTTCATTTTAA
>CAZLOL010000333.1:0-3825 GCA_964561045.1 uncultured Ignavibacteriaceae bacterium
ACTCCCACTTAAACACTTTCACTGCAATCGCATATACAATGATTCCCCAGATCACTAATATCAGAATATTATACCAGACATCAAATATACTTGCACCTTCAAAAGATATTTTTCTTAAAGCTTCATTCAGATATGTGAGCGGTAAAGCTCTGCTAACCGGCTGCAGCCATTCCGGAAAATTCGATATTGGAAAAAATGTACCTGCAAGAAGGAACTGAGGCAGTGTGATGAGATTAGCAATCGGCGGCACAGCATTTTCATTTTTTGCGATCCCGGAAACCACAAATCCGAATCCGAGAAATACGATCAGTGCAATGACGGAAAGTATTATCATGTTTATAAAAGTAGTTATTCCGTTTACAAGTGTGAAACCAAAGAAGAACGTACCTATCAGAATTATTATTACAGAACTGAATATGGAAAATATCAGTCTGCTTAATGATTCACCAAGTATGATACCTGTTTTGCTGACCGGTGTAGCAAAAAATCTTTTTATGACGAGCGTCTGTCTTAAGCTTATGAAAATAAATGCTGTTCCGAAAACTCCTGCACTTAGAAGCGAAAAACCCAGCTGACCGGGAAGAATGAAATCAATTGTTTTATACTTTCTTCCTTCGACGACTTCTTCTTTTAACTCAGTCATCGGAACATCAGAATTAGATATTGCAAGATTTTGCTTATCAATAATTTCATTAAGCATCATTTTAAAGATCGTTCCTCTTTCGGGAGATGCTTTTGTGGTCTTTAAGTTTATAACAGTAATTCCTGATTCATTAGAGCTTACCTTTATTATCGCGTCCACTCTTCCTTTTTCAAGTTCGGAATATATATCATTCTGTGGTTTATCCTGAATCAGTTTTATAGTATTGATTTTTTCCAGACCCCGGATCACGGGATTATTCATATCAGAATCTTTTTCTACTGCAATATCTATTTTGAATGAGCCGCCGCTGATGAATCCGAAAACAATAATGAATATTAGCGGAAAAACTAAATTAAAAACTACTGCTGACGGATTCCGGACAATTGAATGCAGACTTGCTTTTGTGATTGCAAACATTGCCTTAAACTGACTGTATTTATTCAAATTTGTAATTTGTAATTGTTAACTATCTCTTAGTTCCTTTCCGGTCATATTCAAAAATACATCTTCAAGCGTTGCAAGCTTCAGAAGCTTTGGTCTTTCAAATCCGGTCTTTATCAAATCATCAATCAAATTATCAGGAGTATCAATCGTTATTATTTGTCCGTTGTCAATGATTCCCACTCTATCACAAAGCACTTCAGCTTCATCCATATAATGTGTAGTCAGCATAATGGTCGTTCCTTTTGATTTGATTTGTTTAATTAACTCCCAGAGATTTCTTCTTGCCTGAGGATCAAGACCGGTTGTAGGCTCATCAAGAAATATTATTTTAGGTTCATTGATAAGAGTAGTACAAATGGAAAATCTCTGCTTCTGTCCGCCTGAGAGTTCTTTGAACTTAGATTTTTTCTTTTCCTGAAGGTCAACTAATCTCAGCATTTCATCAGGATTAACTTCGACATTGTAAAGACCTGCAAAAAGTTCAATAAGCTCATACAAATATAAATTGGGATAAAACCCTGCTGCCTGAAGCTGCACTCCGATAATTCTTTTTATTTCATTCTGATCTTTATCAATTGTAAGTCCGTCAATAATGACTTCACCGCTTGTCTTTTCCCTGAGCGTTTCCATAATCTCCAGAGTTGTCGTCTTTCCTGCGCCGTTTGGTCCTAGCAGACCGAATATTTCTCCTTTATAGACTTCAAAACTGATACCTTTTACTGCTGTGAGGTCATCGTATTTTTTTATGAGATTTTTTACCTGTATGATTGTATTCATTAATATTTATTTCGGAAGCTTTTCTTAAGATCTTTTTAGAAAACTATTAGAGTTGAAATTACGAAGACTTCAGTTTTTTTATTATTTTGGTTTTAGGGACTGTTTCATTTGTTTTTTTATTATCCATCAAGGAAGCCAATTAAAAATCTTCAAATTGCTCTACCTTCAGTGCAAAAACTTCACCACCAGGTTTTTTCTTTAGCTCAAAAATTTCCTTATATATTTTCAAATCGAGATTGAATGTTATCGAGCTCACATTTTTTAATTAATTATGTTGAAATCCGTAACTCGTAATTCGTAAATTATTTTATGTATGCCGAAAGTCCATGCCTGCCGCCTTCCCTGCCGAATCCACTTTCCTTATAACCACCGAAAGGTGATGCCGGATTGAATTTGTTATACGTGTTTGACCATACTACGCCTGCTCTTATCTTGCTTAATGTTTTGAATATCTTCGAACCTTTATCAGTCCAAACTCCCGCAGATAATCCGTAAAAAGTATTATTGGCTTTTTCAATTGCTTCTGCCGGTGTTCTGAATGTAAGTATCGAAAGAACCGGTCCGAATATTTCCTCATTGGCAATTCTGTGCGACTGTGCAACATCAGAAAAAAATGTCGGTCTGAACCAGTATCCTCTCTGCGGCAGTTCACATTGACTTTGATAGAAAGTTGCTCCTTCATCTATTCCGATCTGAACAAGCTCTTTTATTTTATTCAGCTGCATTTTCGAATTGATAGCGCCAACATCAGTATTCTTATCCAACGGATCGCCGACTCTTAAGGAATTCAATCTGTATTTTAATTTTTTGATGACGAGATCTTTTACGCTTTCCTGAACAAGCAGTCTTGAACCTGCACAACATACATGTCCCTGATTAAAATAAATTCCGTTTATAATCCCTTCTATTGCTGCATCAAGAGGAGCGTCTTCAAAAATTATGTTAGCAGCTTTGCCGCCAAGTTCAAGTGTAAGTTTTTTGTCTGTGCCGGCAGTTTGTTTCATTATGAGCTTCCCGACTTCAGTTGAACCGGTAAATGCAATCTTCTTTGTTTTAGGATGATTGACAATTGCTGCACCTGTAGCACCGTCTCCGGAAATTATATTTACAACACCATCCGGAAGTTCGGCTTCCTGTATGACTTCTGCAAGTTTGTATAATGTCAACGGTGTAGTCTCAGCTGACTTTATTACAACTGTATTCCCGCAGGCCAGCGCCGGAGCGATTTTCCAGGCTGCCATCAGCAATGGAAAATTCCACGGAATGATCTGTCCTGCTACCCCTATTGAGGAAACTTTTCTTCCCGCAAATGCAAGATCCAGTTTATCTGCCCATCCGGCATAATAAAAAAAGTGTGCAAGCGCTAATGGAATGTCAACAGTCTTCGATTCCTTTACCGGCTTTCCTCCGTCCATGGATTCTAACACAGCAAACTCTCTTGCTTTTTCCTGCAATATCCTTGCTATTCTGAATATATATTTTCCCCTGTCTTTAGCAGAAATTTTACTCCACACTTTATCATAAGCTTTCTCTGCTGCAATGACGGCTCTATTCACATCTTCAGCTGATGCATAAGCAACTTTTGCAATGACCTCTTCATTAGAGGGGTTTATTGTATCGAAATATTTTTTTGTCTTAACCCACTTACCTCCAATGAATAAATCATATTCGGATTTTAATTTAATGTGCTTCGAATCTTCAATAGACTTCGAATAATTCCATTGCTGCTTTTTCAAAGCTCCGTTGATTTTACCATTAGTCTTCACAAGATTTCCGTTTGGTGAAATCTTTTGTTTTTGTTCGGTTATGGTTTTCATTTCTTGTGCTTATAATTTGAAAAGATCTGCTTCAGTTAATAATTAATATTTATATGAGAGCCGTTAATTAATTCTTGTTATCAGATCTGTCTTTTTATTAAGTTACAAATTATTAAATCTTTTATAAATTCTATTTTCAGAAAA
>CAZLOL010000334.1:0-3798 GCA_964561045.1 uncultured Ignavibacteriaceae bacterium
AATTTTCTTACCATTTTGAGTAGAATTTAACTTGTAAGTGATTAATTCCTAATTCCTAATTCTTAAATCTCAATTCCTAATTCTTGTACCATTTACATCCCAGATAGGAATCGTAAGTTTATAATCCCCGAATCCCGTATCATCCACAAAAATAAATTCTTTATTGGAACTATAGTACTGCCAGATCTCGTATGGTTTTGTATTCTCTGTAAAGGGAAATCTTTCAATATTACTTGGCTCGCCGTAAACAATATATATCATTCCCATATCTGTTTTCCAGCCGTCTATCCAGTGTGTGTAACGTTCATTAGCAATTTCAATTCTTTTATAATAGTCACCCATATACTCATTTTTATGTGTATAAGGATTAGGATCTTTTCCTCTCCAGAATTCTATGAAATATTTTTCTTTAAGTTCATCGGATGGTGCATTTTTAATTTTGCTGAGTTCTTCGCCTGTTGCAATATATAAAAGCTGGTCAATGAGCAGATTCATATCCTTCATGTTAACAGGGAATCCATTGAGTTTATTGGTAAATTCTTTTTCGGCAATAATTTCTCCGGTAGATTTGTTTTTAATCTGAATTTTATAACTTCCGAAAACCAGGTTTTGAGTAGTTATCTTTTCAAAGAATTTATTAATCCCCGGCGCCAGTTTATATTCATATTCTCCCTTTTCAAAATCTTTTCCTTTCATGTCACTGATCTTATATGAAAAATAATTAGTTTCTTCCTTGTTCTCCGAATTATAAATTTCAAAGAAAAGGAAAATTTCCTTAAGATTATCAATGTTTTTATCTATAAGAGGAGTTATTATCTTTTTTCCGTTTTCAACTTTGAGATTACTCACAAGCATTATGTCACTGAAAGAAATAGTTTTTCCTGCATAATCAATTATGTCAATTTTATCTTTTTTTGATTTCTCTTTTTTTGTATTTATGTCGGTAAGAGATACTTCAATATTGTAATTACCGGGATTAAGGTAAAACTCTTTGACGATGAATTTTGCTGATTCATCAAGTTTCTTTTGTTCTGCTTTGCTTGTGGTTATAAAATCTTTGATTGATTCGTTTGATACGATCTCTCCTGATGAATTTGTGATTTTAATAACATAGCTGATGCTTGCATCATATTTTTTTGAAGTATAATTCTTCTTGAACTGAAGATTTTCCAGAGGGATCTCAAGATACACATCAAGTCTTGCTTTCATCTGATCTTTACTGTAAAATACCATAGGGTCCACAAAGAAAAAGTCTTTTTCAACTTTTTTGATCGATTTATCCTCAAGTTCCTGAGACTTAGTTTCAATTGAAGACAGTACAAAGAGCAGGAGTGCAAGACTGATCAATTTCGTAATTCTGCATGTCTGAATAATGCCGAAATATGGTGGAATAAAATTTTTCATAATAACCTCCTTTAGGTTAAATATAAATGTAAAAAACTTCAAAAATAATTTTCAATTGATGATAATTTCTCCAAAGAGATCAAATTCCTCTGCATCAAATATCTTCGCATCATAGAACTCTCCTATATCTAACTCACTGCCACTAATATAAATTTCCTGATCTATTTCAGGAGAATCCTTATAACTTCTTCCAATGTAATAATCGCTTTCCTTTCTGTCAATTAAAACTTTAATAACCTTTCCGACAGATTCAAGATTCTTCCGGGCAGATATCTCTCTCTGAGCATCCAGAAGAATTTTCTGACGGTTCAGCTTTTCTTTTTGAGGAATCCTGTCTGGAATATTTGCCGCATAGGTTCCGTCTTCGTGTGAATAAGTAAAAACTCCCAGTCGGTCAAATTCAAATTCTTTTACGAAATCAAGCATTTCACAGAAGTCTGTATCAGTTTCATCCGGATATCCTGTTATTAAAGTTGTTCTGATCGCTATTCCGGGTATCTCATTTCTTAATCTGTACAGCAGATCAGTTAGGGTTTTTTTTGTAATTCCCCTTCGCATTGATTTCAAAACATTATCGGATATATGCTGAACCGGTATGTCAATATAGTTACAAATGTTTTCTTTATCCCGGATAATGCCTATGATATCATCCGGAAATCTTGAAGGATATGCATACATAAGTCTTATCCATTCAATACCTTTTATTTCTGATAATTCAGAAAGAACAACTGAAAGACTTCTTTTTCTGTAATCATCCAAATCCATTCCCCAGTATGTCGTATCCTGACCTATGACAACAATCTCTTTTACGCCTTTTGAAGCAAGTATCTGCGCTTCTGTTAATATTTCCCGGAGAGGTTTTGATCTGTGACCGCCTCTCATAATAGGTATTGCGCAGAATGAACATGGATTATCGCAGCCTTCGCTTATCTTTAAATACGCAAAATGTGACGGAGTTGTTAGGATTCTTTCTCCAACCAGATTTTTTTTATAGTCAACTCCGAGTTCATTGAGAATACCGAAGATCGTCTGTGGTTTGTCTGTCGCCCCGAAATATTTATCAACTTCAGGAATATCTTTTTCAAGCTCGGTCTTATATCTGTCGGAAAGGCATCCCGCAACATAAACATTTTTAATTTTTCCTTTAGATTTCAGATCCACAGCCCGCATTATCGTATCTATTGATTCCTGCTTGGCAGCTTCAATAAACCCGCACGTATTAATTATCACATTCTCTGCTTCCGCTTCATTTTCCACTATTTGTATATCATTTGATTTTAACTGTGAAAGAATGAACTCCGAATCCACGAGATTCTTAGAACATCCCAGAGTAATCAGTTTTACCTTATCTTTTTTAACTTTCATATAAATTAAAAACCCTCCAATCCCGGTTATTATTTTCCGTGAATTAAGAGGGTCGGTTTAATGAAATTTAAATTAAATTTTCAGAATAAAAAATGGAATAAATTGTAATTACGAGCACATCCGTCCAAAACGCTTAATATTTGATTTACAAATTTAATATTTTTTGACAGCGATAGTTTAATCTCTCACAGGTTATACAGATTTTCATATTTGGAATCCATATAGTTATGTTAAATATTTTAAGTCAAAGACACATCCGTCCAAAACGATTTAATTTGTTTGATATAAATATGGAGAGTTCGATACACATTGAGCAACCTCACCCCCGGCTCCCACTCCTTTGAAAAACAAAAAGGGGAGGGGGATCAAAATTGATATCTTGTATACTTCTCTTTCTAAAAAATTAAATTTATAAGATCAGTTTGTAATTCTCGCAATATACTTGGGTTAACTTAATACATTTTACAAACTCAACCTAAATTTGGAAAAGATTAATATTCTTTCTCCCCTCCCCTTTTTTTCAAAGGGAAGAGGATGGGGTTGGGGGGTTGTATTAAGAAAGCCTATATTTTGTTTTAATTCCATAACTAAAATAAAAGATACTTTTAGAATTTTAAATATTTTGGACAGAAGTGAGTTACGGAGATAAATTTTAAGAATATTTCTGTGTTAATCTGTGCAATGTGTGAGAGAAACCTTCCCTCGGTATAAATTCCAATTTTAAATTCATTGTCGCTCTGTTTAAAGAACGGAAACAGAAAATATCAATTTTTTTATTTATATTATTTTCCACAAAATGCATTTTGTGTCCTGAAAAAATTCTGACCAAAAGCCTGTTTCCTGATTAAATTAACTGTTAATCAGAATTTAAGTGGCATTTTGACAACTCAATTTAATCAAATATATACATCAAAATTGAAAATGTTATCTTTGTAAGTGTTACTTAGTTATGTTAGTTTTGATTAAGAAAAAAATGAAAAGGATTTTTATTACAATATTATTTCTTATGAGCTCAGCTCTTTGTGCTCA
>CAZLOL010000335.1:0-3789 GCA_964561045.1 uncultured Ignavibacteriaceae bacterium
AGATCTGTAATTCCGTCTCCGTTCAGATCTGTAACTCCAGTTGTAAAGCTGCTTGCGTCGTTGAATGTCAGAAGTACATCGGATAATTCTATTAAGCCGTCCTGATTCAAGTCACCGGAGTAAATTGATGCAATGCCTCCGGATAATATCATGTTATTGCCAAATGCCTGACTTACGGAAGTTGTAAAATCATATGTTGTCGAATCTGCTCCAATCGTAACGGGATTAGCAGACCATGTTTCCAGAGAGTTTCTGTTTTTCAATACTACATAATATGAACTTCCGGGAATTGCATTTCCTATTGTCACACGTGCATTTAACTTTGAGTTCTCAAGGGTTGGAAATACAATTGAAGCATCAATTATATTATATGGTGGTACAGATTCTCTCAGTTCAGCTGAAACGGAATCCGCAATCGTTAATCTTGCCTGAGAAATATGATATATATTCAACCAATTTGCAGGAATCAATGATTTATAAAAAATTATTTTACTTAAAGTATCATTACTTCTGTTCTGATCACTTACTAAACCTGAATATGTTTTAATATTGTATGAGCCTGCTGCAGGAACGAAAGAACTGTCGAAAGTAACCTGAATGGAATCACCGCTGTTTAAAAGCGAAATTAATTTAGTACTGAAATATCCGCCGGGGCTTATATAACATGTTACAGGAATATTTGACAGGTTAGAAGATCCAATGTTTTTAAATCTTACTTTCGGAGCTTGCTTAGGAGTTGGTATAATAGTAGTATCCGACGGATGAATAATTGAAACAACTTTTATGTCATTTACATAAACTGAACGTATGAAGTTTCCGGCATCAGCGCCAATATCTACAGGTGTTAAAACGGATCTGGTTTGATTATCAATGTCACTGGTTACAGAAGTAATTAAATATCCGTTTCCTTCAACAGGTGTTGGCAATGAAGTATTAATATGTAAGTTATTAACAGGGTCTATAAATTTAGGATCACCAAACAAACTGCCTTCATCCATTCCGACAACTGATTTCCAGGCTGATAAATCCGAAACCGGAAGAGAATTGTAAATACCTAATATTCCTCCTGTTAAGCCTATAGTATAATATACATTATTATCAATTGTTAATCCCAAAGGATTTGGCTCAGAACCGCCGACTTCTATTGCGTAATGTTTGCCTGTTCCCGTTCCATTTGAACGTGCATTGTAAAATATATTATTTCTGTAATTTCGTATATTATTTGTAACATTACTTTTAAAACAAAAAGTATTCTCAGTTCCTGATACTACTCCCGATCCTCCAATATATACACTGTTATGATAGATATTATTTCCTGAATAAATCTGTTCATTTATTCCATATATAGGTATATTTTTAATTACAGAAGTACCTGAATTATCAAACCCTAAGCTTATGAAATTATTTTGTAATGTTGATGATCCGTCTTTTAAATATATTCCGGTTAATGAAGCTGATTGATTTGGAACAGAAGAAGAAATATTAAATGATTGAATAATATTTCTGCTCACTAAATTTGAATCAATGTTAATTGGACCTAAGTTATTACCAATGAAAAAAATACCCGTTATGCTTCCTCCCAGGGTACTTATATTTGACAATGAACTGATTTCATTTTGTGAAATTAAAAATCCATTATAGAGATTTGAGGTTTCGACCCGGATACCGGTTATGGAAGCAAGAGGTCCTGCTTCAGAACTGACCGCAGCAGAAATTAAATTAGAAACTTTGTTTCCTGTAATAATAGGGATACCTGATTCCGAGTAAATCCCGGTTATTGCCGAATAGTGTGATATTGTATTATTTATAATAGGAGCTGATGAGAACCCTATGATATTACTATCTATATTGTTATCCTTAACAGAATAACCTGAAAAGTCTGTTGAAACCCTTATTCCATAAATTTTAAGTATACCATTATTATAGGTTCCTGTTATTCCTCCTATTCTATTGTTTGAAATAAAACATGAATCAGGTGTAGAGAAATGTATTCCATATATTTCTTCTTCAGTAGGACTCGAACTTGAATATGTAATGGACCCGGGAGATTCAGAACTGCCGATAATGTTTCCTGTTATATTTATCATATTATTATCACCCGGATCAGCATAGATTCCTTTAAAAGATGATAAATATCCTGTCCCGCCTCCTGAATTGGAAATATTTATATTTTTAATAATATTTCCAAGTATGTTTATGGTTGTATTTGAGTTGGAGGATAAATATATAGGATAATACCAACCATTATTAACTGTAATATTATAAGTTCCTGTTCCGGCACTTGATGAAAATCCAATGATATTTCCTGAAATCAAACAAGTGTTTAAGTACATATTTTCTAACTGTATACCGGAATGTACAGAGCCTGTGATCTGAGTTCTTGAAGCTGTTTGGTAAAATTTATTATTTGTGATTGTCCAATCTGCATTTCCGTTTGAAATATATATACCTGTACTTGCACCGTGTGTATTAAAGTAATCATAAATATTACAGTTCGTAATTTTATTACCGCTCCCATAGTAATCAATAGATAATATAGCCTTCGATGGAAGATTTGTCCCTGCGGGACCAATGTTGCAATTTGATATTGTATTGTTATCATTTCCGTATCCATTATGGTTCGGTTCATCAAAGAATATTGTTCCTCCGCCTGAGTAGTATGTTACACGAGTTGAGCCTAAAACAGTGCAGTTAGTTATAGTGATGTTTGATGCATCATCTCTAAACCGGATAGTACTTGCTCCGGATTGAGTAGAAAATGATAGATTTGAAATAGTCAAAGAATTACCTTCTGAGTATAAACCATCAATGATGACATTATCTGCTCCATAGAATTCAATTAGCCCATGCGAATTTTCATTCCCGCTCACTGTTACATTACCAATCGGAATAATCTTAAGAGAAGTCCAGGGACCTCCCGGTGCTTGCTCAAGCCTGCAATATGAATTTTCCCATCCTTCATATCCGGCTGCATTGATAGTAATTAAAATATTTTTTCCGGTCTGAATACTTTCGTAGTTTAAAGCAGTAAATGCTGATCTTAAATTCTCATAGATACCATTTGCATTCCCATTAGAACCGGTAACTGTAACCTGTGCATTTACACTATTTATAACTGACAGAGAAACAATAATTAATGGAAGAATTAAAGATTGAATAAATTTTTTCATGTTGGTTATACTTTAATGTTGTATTAATTTTTAAAAGTTTAATGCAGGTCAAAGTGAATTCTTTGACCTGCATTTAATATGTATTACGGCTTAATAACATGTACAAAATTACCGGCATTATTAAACACAATAATCAGATCATTCAGATCTGTAATTCCGTCTCCGTTCAGATCTGTAACTCCTGTTTGGAAGCTGCTAGCGTCGTTGAATGTCTGTAGTACATCTGATAATTCAATTATGCCGTCCTGATTTACATCGCCACTGTAGAAAGACGCAACGCTGTCTACGGTGATCATATTATTTCCGAATGCCTGGCTGAGAGATGCTGTAAAATCATATGCAGTTGTGTCTGAATGGAAAACTACAGGATCTGCAGACCATGTCTCAATTGAATTCCTGTGGCTGACAGAAATATAGTAAGCACTTCCAGACTGTATATTTTCAAACTCCATTGTCTTATTGTAATTTACTGAAGATACTTCCCCTGATACAGTTAAAGAATCAACAGCATCATAAGGCGCAAAAGCATTTCGCAGCTTTACTGATATTGTATCCGGTACTGGGAACATTGCCTGCAGCCTCCATCTTAAATCCAGATATGTATTTCTGATACCCACTA
>CAZLOL010000336.1:0-3777 GCA_964561045.1 uncultured Ignavibacteriaceae bacterium
TTATTTCAAAAGTACCATTCTTTTTGCTTCAGTTCTTTGTTCATTTACATATAAGCAGTAGTAATAAACACCGCTGGAAAGATAACTTCCGTTAAAAGTGATTCTGAATTCACCTTTATACTTCCTTTCATTGACCAGAGAAGTTACTTCTTTACCTGTCAGGTCAAATACTTTTACGCTGACAAATCCACTTTCACTCAGAGAATACCGGATAACCGTAACAGGGTTGAAAGGGTTTGGATAATTTTGAGTAAGTATGTAACTCTTATCAGTTTTTAGTACAGAGCTATCAGATGTCATTTTCAACTTATTCATATTGGAATAAATTACCGTGCCGTATTCGCCGAATGCAAATATCCTGAAATCATATGTAAGTCCGATTGAATACAGATCATTGGTAGTTATTCTTTGTTCCTGTGTCCAGTCAAATCCGCCGTTAAAAGATAATAGTATTGTTCCGCCTTCTCCTGAGGCAGCAGCAAAATAATTATCTTTGAATTTGACCGAATAAAAATTTTTATAATTTCTGCTTAATACATTGTTCCAACTGATTCCTCCGTCGGTGGTTTTGTAGAACAGTCCGTTTGCTCCGGAGATCAGACCATTCAAATTATCGGAAAAGCTTATAGAATATAAATTCACAGGTGATATATTAGTTGTTGTCCAGCTTTCGCCTCCATCATAACTGTAAAGAGCATTGCCGTTATAGCCGACTGCTATTCCGTTTACCCCATCCATAAAAACCGCTGAATTTAAAACCCCTAATGATAATGAATCATAGACTTCATACCAGCTGTTACCTCCGTCGTCAGTTTTATAAATAAAAGCTCTGTTGTTTTCAGGATTACCACCGGCAACAATTCCCGATTCTTCATTTGTAAAACGGACACAGTTTATATTGTACTTCTTATAATTTGTCTGATCAGTCCAGCTGTTTCCTTCATCCGTAGTTTTGAATATCACTCCAGAGTCTCCTGCGGCAAAACCAATCTTTTCATTTATAAAAAAAACTGAATTTAGAAATTTAGTCGTGAATTCATTCAGCTCTAACCAGCTTAATCCTCCGTCCGTTGTTTTTAATAATTCTCCCAGCTCACCTGATGCATAACCGGTTTTTGAATCTAAAAAATAGCTTCCCCGGATAGTTTTTCTGTTTCCTGCTTTTGCGGTCCAGTTCAGACCTGCATTGGAAGTAGAAATCACTGTACCGCCGCTTCCTGAAATATTAATAAAATTTGAATCGGCAGTATTTATGTCATACATTACGGATAGTTTGGTATAAGAAGGTCTGAACGAAGAGTCCCAGAGCCAGTTGCTTCCACCGTTTGTTGTTTTAAGGATCGTACCGAAGTCTGTCACAATGAATCCTGAATTCTTGTTTATAAAGCTCATGCTTCTGACAAGATCAACACTCCCGCCGAACAAATTCGGAAGACTCAGAGTCTGGCTATTCCAATTCAATCCCCCGTCAGTTGTTTTATAAAATGACCCTCCCGGAATATTACCTGCTGCATATATAATCCGGTTGTCAATGTAAGATATTGAGACTATGGTGCATGAAGGTGAAAAATTAATTTTCTGAATATCCCAGCTGTTGCCTCCGTTGGTAGTTTTTAGAATAATATTATATCCTCCTGCAGCACCTGTGCTGTCATTAAGGAAATCCATGCAAAATAAAGGAGAATCCAAGCCGCTTGTAAGCGGGCACCAACTGTTACCTTTATCTTTGCTTTTCAAAATACTTCCGTTAAGTCCGGCGCAATAGCCTGTAGATCCGGCAGGAAAAACAATATCGTGAAGATAACTGTTTGTGCCGGAAGGAATTACTTTCCACGAAAATCCACCGTCATGTGTCTTTAATATGGTTCCGGAATTTCCGACCGCAAATCCATCAGAATTATTAATGAAGAATATTTCTGAAAGATCATTCAATGTGCCGGAAGAAAGTGCATCCCAGGACTTCCCTCCGTCGGTTGTTTTTATAATTGTGCCCAAAGCGCCTGCAGCATATCCGGTTAGACGGTTTGTAAAATATACGGAGTATAATATGTTGCCCGTTGGTTCAGGCAGAATCCAGTTCCAGCGGGTTTTCATTTCTGTATTTGAACCTTCAGAATTCACCTCAGAGCTGTAAAACAAATTCAAAATATTAAGAACGAGTGAAAAGCAAATTACAAATAAATAATTTTTGGTAATAAAACATCTTCTTCCTGACATGATCATCCTCCTCAGATTTAATTGATGCTAAAATATCTGAAAAGAACAGATTAGTCAAATTGTAAAATATTGAAATTGTGAAAGTGAAAATGATATTAATGCTAATGAAGAAGATATACTTGTTTCAGTGAGTTCAAGAAGTTCCGGGACTTAAATAAGTCAGAATATTGCTTAAGTAATAAATTAATAGTTACAACATGAATAATATTTATTTTAAAAGTATCATTGATTTCGTTTCAGAAAAATCATCTGATGTTAATTTGTAAAAATAGATCCCGCTTGTCAATGCTGAGGCATCGAAATTATAATTGTATGATCCGGGATTAAGTCGTGTGCTTACTAATGTTTCTACTTCATTACCCATTGTATCAAATATTTTAAGTGAAATAAATCCTGATCTCGAGATTCCAAATTCAAGATTCGTAACAGGGTTGAATGGATTTGGATAATTCTGACCTAATGAATATGTAGCTGGAATCTCATCAGAAGTTGAGTTTATGCCTACACCGCCGTTATCCGTAAAAAAAATTCTTCCTGTCTGTCCGACTGTCCAGCCGGTACTGCTGTTAGCAAATACTACACTATAAAGATCACCGGTAAAAGAAATATTCTGTGAAAACCAGTTGTTTCCTCCATCAGTTGTCTTGAGAATTTTGCCTGTTCCGACAGCAGTTCCGGTGTTTTCGTTTGAAAAATAAATGCTGAACAGATTGTTAGTGATATTTGAATTCAGCAGAGACCAGTTACTGCCGCCATTTGTAGTCTTAAGAATTTTACCGCCGTATCCTGCGATAAATCCGGTACCGGAGTTAACAAAGCCGACACTTCTTAATTCTGAAGTTAAACCGCTTGGTTGCTGTGACCAGTTGATACCACCGTCTGTTGATTTCAATATTGTTCCGCTGAAACCAACGGCAAAAGCTTCATTTGAATTTAACATAAATATACCTGCCAGTTCAGCAGATATATTACTGTTCCTTGGGATCCAGTTTGTTCCTCCATTTGTAGTTGTTAAAATCACGCCGTTCTGACCTGAGATGATTCCTGTTTCTGAATTTATGAAATGTACATGTACCAGATGTTCAACAGAATTACTTATCTGATTTGTCCAGTTTATTCCTCCGTTGACAGTTCTCATTATTAAGCCCGATTCTCCTACTATTGTACCGTTAAGAGGATCGGTAAAACAAACATCACGCAGAAACTTTGTTGTGTTGCTCGTCTGAGTATTCCAGGTTCCTCCGCCGTTTGTAGTGTGAAGTATTTTTCCTGAAGTGCCGGTTATAAAACCTGTCTGTGAGTTTACAAAGGAAACTCCAAGCAAGGTTTCATTTGTGTTGCTTGTCTGCTGAACCCACTGGGAAAAAATTTGAGGAATATTGAAAAACATTAAACAGATCAGTAATGTAATCTTCATATTGGATTATTCTTTTAAGTTAATACGATATTTTAATTCTAATGTTATAGAAGCATTTAAAAATAGTCGAACAATATAAATCAGTTGGGTTTGTAAAGTTTGTAAAGTTTATAAAGTTTGTAAAGTTTATAAAGTTTGTAAAG
>CAZLOL010000337.1:0-3764 GCA_964561045.1 uncultured Ignavibacteriaceae bacterium
TACATGGGATGCGATATGAGTGAGCTTTTTCATTCTACTGATCTTGGAATATCATGGAGTGAAGTTGACTTCCGTGAAATGCAGGGAAATAACGGAGCTGAAGTTCAGTTCACGAATGATCCGATGATTATGTACTGCAGAAATTTTGAGAATGATCTTATGACGCCGTTCAGGACTACAAACGGCGGATTGAACTGGCAGTCGCTGGCTTCTGATCCCACTTCGGGAGAAGCTTACAGCTTGTACTCTGATGTAAATAATTCAAATAATATTCTGATCTCTGATTATACTTCTCTTTACTTTTCTTCAAACGGAGGAATATCTTTTGCACAAAAATATAATAACCCGTCAGGATGCTATGCAGCCGGAGTCTTCTTTGACGGGTCAAATATATATGCAGGTCTCGATAACGGAATTCTGATCTCAACAAACTCGGGTGTTACGTTTGCACTGTCAGCAGTTACAGGAATTCCGGGCACGGAAGCTATAGTATCTTTTTCCGGAGCAAAGCAGGGAGGTGTTACAAGATTTTTCTGTGTTACGCTTGGCAGCGGTGATGTCTATCCGGGAGTTACGGGAGCAGATCATTACGGTTATAAAAATATTTATTCAATTGATCTTGGAGCTCCAGGCTGGAGTCTGAAAACTTCAGGCATAAATTCCGCGCATCATCCTTTCTTTATTTCAATGTCATTGAATAATATAAATGTTGCTTATACAGGAGGGGGAAGTGATGCGGGTGAACCAATTGTTTACAAAACAACAAACGGCGGAAATAACTGGACAAGTGTGTTTCTGACATCAAACAATCAGAATATATTTACAGGCTGGAGCGGGCAGGGAGGTGACCGTGGATGGTCATACGGTGAATATGCACTGGGCTTTAAATGTTCGCCTGCAGATTTCAATAAAGTAATTATCACTGATCTTGGATTTCCTCATCTTACTACTGACGGAGGAGCAACATGGAGACAGATCTATCTGAATTATCTTGATCAGAATCCGATGAATGCTCCGACGCCTTCAGGAAAGAATTACAGAGGCATCGGTCTCGAGAATACAAGCTGCTGGTGGATGACGTGGTGTGATTCAAATAATATTGTTGCGGGATATTCAGACATAAAAGGTACGCGAAGCACAGATGCCGGAAATTACTGGTCATTTAATTACACCGGCAACTCATATAATTCAATGTATCAGTGCATCAGACATCCTTCAAACGGAAACATTTACGCAGCTGTATCTTCGGCACATGACATGTATCAGAGCACTTATCTTACCGATGCGCGTATAGACGGCGCTACAGGCAGGATACTTTATTCAACAAATAAAGGCGCTGCATGGCTGACTCTTCATGACTTTGCTCATCCGGTGATAAGTCTTGCCATTGATCCTGCCAACAGCAATAAAATGTATGCAAGCGTCATACACAGTACTCTTGGAGGAATATTTGTTTCTTCAAATATTCAAAATGGAGGTTCTTCTACATGGACAAAACTTGCAAACCCTCCCAGGACTGAAGGTCATCCTTTCAATATAAAAGTTCTGAATGACGGAACTTTGCTATGCTCATATTCGGGCAGAAGAAATTCATCCGGGAATTTTACTGCAAGTTCTGGAATATTCATCAGTACTAATTCAGGAACAACATGGACAGACAGATCTTCAACCGGTATGTACTACTGGACAAAAGATGTGATTGTTGATCCTCATGATGCATCACAGAATAAATGGTACGGATGTGTATTCAGCGGATGGGGAGGACCGCCGAACGGATTAGGAGGATTATATAAAACAACCAACAGGGGATTAAACTGGACAAAGATAAATTCACTTGACAGGGTCGGTTCGTGTACAATCAGTCCGGTCAATCCTGATGAAATGTACATGTCAACCGAAGTCAACGGGCTCTGGTACAGCAATAACATCAATTCCGTTTCACCTTCATTCACGCAGGTTCAGGGATATAATTTCAGACAGCCCGAAAGAATATTTTTTAATCCTTACAATCCAAATCAGGTATGGGTAACCAGCTTCGGCAACGGAATTAAAACCGGATATACAAATCCGCCGCCGATCACACTGAACTTAACATTGGGCATAGAAGGATTCTGGAACGGGCTTGTTCAGGTTCAGGATACAGTAAGAGTATTTCTAAGGAGCAGTTCCGCACCATACAATTCAATAGATTCATCAATAGTATATTTGAATTCTTCAGACAGTGCAACTGCAATTTTTAATAATGCTGTAACGGATAATTATTATTTACAGATAAAACACAGAAATGCTCTCGAGACATGGAGTAAATTACCTTTAGCATTTTCATCCGGAGGAACAATTAATTATGATTTCACAACTTCAGCTGATAAAGCCTATGGAGACAACCTAATATTAAAAGACGGTAAGTTTACCGTTTACAGCGGTGATATAAACCATGACGGTTTTATTAATCTTAATGATATTATTGATGCTTATAATGCTGCAGCAGAATTCTCATCGGGGTATACTGTCACGGATGTGAATGGAGATAACATCACCGATCTCAATGACATCTTAATCGCATATAATAATTCGGGTAATTTTGTAAACATTAAGAGACCTTAAGATTTAAAGATTCCATCTTTTCCAAAGATGGAATCTTAAGATTTAAAGATATCATCTTTTCCAAAGATGGAATCTTAAGATTTAAAGATTTCATCTTTTCCAAAGATGGAATCTTAAGATTTAAAGATTCCATCTTTTCCAAAGATGGAATCTTTGATAACAAATGAAAAATTTGAATCTTTAAAGTAAATACATTATTTTTAAAACAAATTAATCAAAAACCTAACATTATGAAATCAAACTTACCCAAAGTATTCATCTGTTTAATTTCCTTATTTCTTTTTCTGAATTTTTCGGAAAGCTATTCAACGACTGTGAACATAAATGTTTCAAACAATGTATTTACGCCATCATTGGCTAATGCAGTCGTTGGAGATACAATCAAGTGGACATGGTTAGGCGGATCACATACAACTACATGCGACGGCTCGTCTTTTACTTCAAGACCAGCAGGAGCAGCACCATGGAGTAACAGTATCAACAGCGGTATTCCTACTTTCAAATATGTGATCACTGTTGCCGGAACATATAATTACAAATGCGCTTTTCATGCTCCGGGCATGGTAGGAATGATAACAGCAACTGCTCCGGTTTTAATTCTTAATCTTACTTCCATTCTGGAAGGATTCTGGAACGGTTCGGTAATGGTAAATGATACCGTGAAAGTTTATCTACGGAATTCAACAACCCCTTTTGCAAAAACCGACTCAGCTTCGGTTAAATTAAATTCAGCCGGCTTTGGAGTCCTTTCATTTACACACTCTTCATCCGGATCCTATTACATTGATGTAACTCACAGAAATGCTCTCGAGACCTGGAGTAAATTACCTGTTGCATTTGCATCCGGAGACACTGTTGTTTATAATTTCACAACTGCTGCAAACAAAGCTTACGGAGACAATCTCATTTTAAAGAGCGGGAAGTTTACCCTTTACAGCGGGGATGTAAATCATGACGGTTTTATAAATCTCGATGATATTATTGTCATATACAATGCTTCAGCAGTCTTCTTACCAGGGTATGTTGTAACGGATGTAAATGGTGACAATATTACTGATCTCAGTGACATTTTAATAGCATATAATAATTCGAGTAATTTTGTGAGCGTTAAAAAACCTGTAATATTAAGAGATTGAAATTAGTTTTTAAAAACTGATTCC
>CAZLOL010000338.1:0-3747 GCA_964561045.1 uncultured Ignavibacteriaceae bacterium
CATATGTCTTTGAACTCGCCTGCCAAGATGCAAGATCAGTTCCGTAATCGCGAGTTATGGTTATATTTTTAAGTGAAACACTGTCTGAAGAAATAAGCACTGTGTTTGGATTTCCGGAGAAAAGACCTTTAATAATTACAGAATCCGGCGAATAACCGAAGATAGTTAATCGTTTATTTATTTCAATGTCTTCAGCATATACGCCATTATCTACATTAACAATAAAGCCCGCTGATGCTGAATTGATACCTCTTTGAACGGATGGTGAAGTTGTAATTGGTGAAATGAAACTGTTAGATGTAACAAAATCATTTCCCGCTTTCACCATAATAAATCCGAGTGAACTGTCATCTATTTTATGATCAATTCTGTCTTCCGTATAAAAATTCTGAATTAAATTTTTGTCACTTGCATTACTGCCGTCAAATGATGTTTCCGTTGCATCCAGAATGACATTGCTCAAAGCTTGGTTTGTAAGAGAAATATATTTTCCGCTCTGACCTGTAAATGATAAATTACTGACTGAATTCCCGGAAACAGCTGATGATACTCCATTTATCAAAAGCCCGTTAATGCCGCCAACGATCTGAATTGGGGAAAAAATACTGAGCTCTGTCATAGCAGCGTTCACTGCATCGAGTATAATACCGGCGCCGTTATTTGCAGAAATATGAATTCCCCCCAGCTTCAGGACTGAAACTAAAGAGGTATCTGCTGCAGAGTAAACTGCAGTGTCCGCAGGATTAAAGCTGAGATTATTTGTGAAGAATATACCGGCTTTTGTTGTACCTGAAATTGTATCAATTCCGGCAATGCTTAACTGGTTAATCCCTGTAACATCTGAAACAATTATACCATAATCGGTTCCTGAAATAAAATTATCTGCGAATACCGGGTTTACAGAATCCTTTACAGAATACAGGAGTATTCCGTAATTATTTAAGACTGCTCCGGAGTCTGCAGAAATTCTGTTATTACTGAAAGTAACCGGAGCGGCATTCTGTTTTTGGTCAATGTAAATAAATCCTGCAGCATAAGAATTTATTTCATTGCCCGAAATTGTCCATGCAACAGGACCTCCGGCTGAAAGATGATTATTTAATTTAATACCTGTCCATACTTTTGTCATTTTATTATTTAAAACATCTGAATAATAATCCGCAGTTAAATCAACTGCTGAGCCATTATTGTATTTACCGATACCGTCAAATAGATTTCCTATGATATGATTCCCGGTAGATAATCCATCTCCTTTAAAACCTGTAAATACATTTTTAATAATATTATTCCGTATTTCAAGATTGTTAAAAAATCCTGATGAATAAATTCCGTAAGTTGCGTTGACATCATCTCCGGCTGCATTACTGCTGCCTGTGACCAAAGGGTCATTTCCGTTAATTGTAAAACCGTCTATACATACACTGTCCGCGGAAATTGTTATGACGGCATTCTGATTTCCGTTAGTTACAATATTTGATTCTGATACCCGTCCTGTATATCCGGTGTTACCTTTGTTAGTTCCTAATATTGTTACGGATTTATCAATATCTATATTTTCAGAATAGTTACCTGCATCTACCATAATAGTATCACCTTTGCCGGCCATCAGAATTGCATGAGATATAGTAGCAAACGGCGAGCTTGCTGAGCCGGAATTTAAATTATTACCGGCAGCGGTTGTGTATATATTTCCGGTAAGCGAATTGTCATTTACATATATTTTTGACGGAAGAGGTAAGAGACCGTTTTTGGTTATTCTTGCATAGTCAATTACATTATTGTTAATATTTATGAATCTGAAAACCATACTGTCATTGTATGTCTCGCATTTCATTGCTCCGTAATTTGCCGAATATCTTACCAGACTGCCGGGATACGGCGGAGTATAAAGAGAATCCTGTCCGAAACTGTCTCCTCCGAGACCGTTTATTATATAAGTCAATCCGTTTATGTATAATTTCTCATAAGTATGCAGATGTCCGCTCAGCACTACATCCGCTCCCCATCTTTTATAAGGATACCTTAATGCAGCATAGCCGTCGGAAGGAAATCCGTGTATTGAATAATAAGGAGGATGATGCAGATAAACGATCTTCCATTTTGCCGTGGACTGAAGCAATCTGGTTTTTAACCACTGACCCTGAACCGAATTGCTGTCAATTCCGTCAGGTTCAGAATAAAAATCATAACCTGTGTGATTCTGCGGATCAGTACCTGTATTCAGACAAAAGAAATGAGTATTCCCCTTCTGAAAATCATAATACCTTCTGCCGCCGGGATATGCTCCGCTGTTTCCTATATTGACATTATTAAATACGAAGTAAAGATAGTGTGCGTAAACAGCATTTCCATAGTGATCGTGATTGCCTAAAGCAGGAAAAAAGCGGTTGACTGTCTGCGGATTCGGACCGTAACCGGGACTGAAGCCGGCCGGGTTATAAGGATAAATATATTTATGATAAAACTGACCTATATTATAATCAATTGTTGCATAACCTTCGACTGTCGGGAAGTAATTATTGTCACCTAAAGTAATTATAAAAAAACTCGTATCAGTATCCCAGCTTTTCACCATATTTGCAACCGCCAGTTCACCGGCACCACCATTTTCTAAGAAACCTCCGTAATCACCTATCGCGGCGAATCTGACAACCTGTGTAAAAGAAAGGCTGGCTACAAAAAACAGCAATACAGTAATTATTAAGAAGTACTTTTTCATATTAATATTTTAAAATATTCTTAAACAGAATATTTTATTTGGGCAAATATTTCATTGAAATCTGAACTTGTATAAAATATCAAAAATATCAATTGATATCTTTATTCTGCTTTTAGACTTAATATTCAGTTCAGCTGAAACAAAACTGTTCATTTTTCAGCAATCTGTTTTTAATAATTATGCTAAATGCCGGAAGACTAAAACCTTCGATGATGAGAATTACTATTTTGGGGTTTTTAGTATTCAATTCAAATTTGTTTTTTCCTTAATTCCTTTTTTACAGGAATTAATATTAATATAAATCTATTAATTTGCAAAATCAATTCTTGAGATATTGCAGTATTATGACGTTTTCTATTGTTGTCCAAATAATTTTGGGTAACCGTTTTTATCTGAAAATTAAATCCGGAATTAAAAGAATTTTATTTTTCAAAAAAATAAACCCGCCTGTGAAAAATTGCCGTAATAAACTATGAACAGTGGAAAAAGATAAATTTATTGTCTGACGGGTTTATCAGCATTCTTCTGATGATCTCGGAGTTGAAATTTTTGATGCCATTGCGAAAGAATTCAGGCAATTTTTCACCGGCGGGCGATTATTCTTTGCCAAGCTCGTATGTTTGTAGTGAAAAGAAAACGGACATTAATTTAAGTCTGCATTACAATTTTAAAACGTTTTGGACAGAGTTGCCTGGCATCATATTTTCAAAGCCGCCGGGGAAATATAAAATTTACCTAAAATTTAAACTTAGAGTCTTCCGCAGAAAGACTATTCTGAATTTTAAATGTATGCAGCGGAATGACTCTGTAGGAACGACTAAGCCAGGATAATTTGGAATTTGGAATATCGGATTTGGGATTTTTACTCTTTGTCTCAGCAGAGTCATTCCGCTAATTACAAATTAAAGTCAGATCAATTTTTGAGCGGAAGACTCTGCGGGAACGACCAAACAGGCATTCTTCTGAAGTCATACAGCATTCGTCTGAAGCATTGCAGCATTCGTCTGAAGCATTGCAGCATTCGTCTG
>CAZLOL010000339.1:0-3740 GCA_964561045.1 uncultured Ignavibacteriaceae bacterium
ACCGCTGAGTTGCACAGAGTTTTTCACAGAGTCTCGCAGAGTTCTTTACTCCTTAAATAAAGCCGGCAATTAAAGTCGAATACTGGTCACAATAGCAGACCCCGAAGGGGTTGAATATCAATAGAACACTTTTTCCACATCAGGTAACCGCCGTAAATTCCGCAAATGATTATTTTAAAAATGCAGACAAAGGTAAGCTGATCATGGCTTGCGGAACAGTTAAAACTTTTACTTCACTTAAGATTGCAGAGAAAGAAACAATCGGGAAATGATTAATTCTTTTTCTTGTTCCTTCAATTGCATTGCTCGGACAAACCCTCAGGGAATGGTGGGCGGAGGCTGATGAAGATACATTACATTCTTGATCTGCAACTAATTATAAAAAGGATGAGTCTGGAGACGATGGAAGAGTGCGGGGATTGCCGGGGATTAAGATAGAAAGTTAAAAATATATGTTATACATTATTAATAAAAATTAAAATGAAAGGAGTTTAATTTGTCAAGATTAATAGTCGAAGCAGTATCAAAAGAAGTTAAATCAATCGATGTTGTATGGCATATAGAAATTTATGTATCTGTATCTCTGGCAGATACCGGTAAACCGGTAACGGGGCTTAGCAAGAGTAATTTTCGTGTGTGTTCATTCACAGGAAAGATTCTTGAAATGAATCTTCATGGCGCATACGAATCAGAATGGGAAACTCAGGATACTGAGCCGGCGGGTTGTTATGCAATTTCAATAACACGAAAGCAAGAAAAAGAAGGTTCTTCATTAGAGAAATGGACCAAAGGAGAATTCTATGCTTTTGGAATTCAGGCAAGAGTAAGAGATAAGAAAACCAAGAAAACTAATATGGGACAAACAGTAGTTAATGTCGAAAGTCTGGGTACATAGTTAAAAATCTCCGTCTCCGCTTCCCGCAGAGTCTTCCGCACTGAATTTGTTCGTATTATCAGAATTATAATGATTTATAATACAGAATGACTCTGCGGGGACGAAAAATCACCTTCGTTCATAGAGACGCCCAATTTGAACTCGCTTCGAGATTCACAATAATTCAATTTGGGCGTCTCTGCAATGCTATCATTCTTGTCCCCCTGAGTCTCCGCAATTCAACAAAATAAAATTAGATCAGACTCAAATGCGGGAATCAGCAGGGACAGAAATTACAAATTACAGATTACAAATAATTCTAGTCCCCGCTGAATCGGAGCAAACCAACATTTTAAAATAGGATCAGACTCAAATGCTGGACTCAGCGGATGGTATAATCACCTGCTGAGTCCCTGCATAAAAAATACTATAACTTTTTAATTTACTTATGGCAGGAGACTCAGCAGGGACAGAACAGAAGACTCACCACATTTTATTGAATTTCTCATTGCGCGAACAATGATTAATTTTCCAATGAACAAATCAAATCTATTATTGAGGATCGTTATGAAAAAATCAACTATTATTTTGTTTTTATTTGCGGCAATTCTGATCCGGGATTCATTTGCTCAGTGGAGCAATGTCTCTTCCGGACTCGGCAACAAGCAGGTATATTCATTCACAAACAACAGCACTAACCTGTTTGCCGGAACATTCAACTACGGACTGTATACCTCGACCGACAACGGCATGAGCTGGACTCAGGCGGGTATTGGATTGAACAACCGGGTAGTATTCTCTTTGACTATGTTCGGAAACTATCTGTATGCGGGTACCGACATAGGTGTATGGAGAACTTCAAATAACGGAGCTTACTGGAGTCTGATTGGATTGAACAACAATACGATTTATTCACTGGAATCAAACCAGACCCGAGCATTCGCCGGGCTTCATACTTCAGGTCTTTTCTATTCGTCGGGAGGCACAAGCTGGTTCATAAGTTCACTGAATGTAACAAACATAAAGTCAATTGCAGCAAGCGGAAATTTCATTCTTGCCGGAGCGGGCGGTAATGCAGGAGTGTATTTGTCAACGGACAACGGCAATAACTGGTCAGCTACTTCCCTGAACAACAAATCGGTGTATTCATTAGCCTTAAACAAAAACCATGCTTACGCGGGCACGGGCGGCGGGGTTTATTATTCACGGGACAGCGGATATACATGGACGCGGTCGTCTTTGAATAACGATCTGGTCTATTCGCTGGCAGTAACCGGAAGTGCAGTTTATGCAGGAACAGAATTGAACGGAGTATTTCTATCTACTGATAACGGATCGAACTGGTCGCAGCTGAATGACGGATTGCCCGGAAGCATAACCATTTATTCCTTATACTTATACAACAACTATGTGTATGCCGGAGCTTCGGTGAATGGCGTTTACAGAAGACCTGTCTTACAATTACCCGTTACGCTGAGTCAAAAGATCTGCATTCAGGGATTTTATATTCCCGGTACCGACGCAATGGTCAGTGACACAGTAACTGTTTACTTAAGGAATGTCACTTCACCATATGAGGTCCTTGATTTTGCAACCGGGGCAGTGGATTCATCCGGTCAGGGGACATTTCTGTTTTCAAATGCTGTAAGTGGTGCAGACTATTATTTACAGCTTGAGCACAGAAACTCACTGGAGACATGGAGCAATACACCGCAGCAGTTTACAGCCTCAGCTTTGTCATATGATTTTACTACTGCGAATTCGCAGGCTTACGGAGATAATATGATACAGGTAAATGTTTCACCTGTAAAGTTTGCAGTCTACAGCGGTGATGTAAATCAGGACGGTGTGATTGATCTCAATGATGTTCTGGAAACTTACAACGCAGCGAATTCTTTCACAGCAGGATATGTGGTTACAGATATTAACGGAGATAATATAGTTGATCTTAACGATGTTTTGATCGCTTACAATAATGCGACTGGGTTTGTTTCTGTGGTTAAACCGTAATACAATTTCAAATTACAGATTTCAAATTACAAATACCGGGAATCCTGAATACAATTTCAAATTACAGATTTCAAATTACAAATACCGGGAATCTCTTTCCGGAACTCTTCATACTGTATCCTTTATATTTATCTGAACTCGTTAATCTTAAAATTAAGCCCGGAATTCTTATTCATTGATCAAATAGAAATTTCATTTTTTAGCTTATCTGATTCATAAGAGCTGAATTTTTCTTTCAGCTTTAACATGTTTTTGATCATATCAAACAAATACTTCGAATCGTTTTTAACTTTCGAACTTAGAAATTTATTGTTCTTTAAAAAATGATATATGGATTTATACTTACAGTCAAATGTTGCATGTTCAGACAGCTGATGCAAGCACTTTGCCTTGAGATGTTTCATTCTTATTTACTGATTGTTCTAAATATTACAAGCATTGAGCTCCTGAGCATATTTATCTTTCAGGGAATGTGAGGATTTAATTTGCAAATATATTATAATCAGCTAAATATGACAGTAATTGTATTAAATATTAAATATGTTCGATGTGAAACCCGGGAAAAAAATTAGTTGGAGAGAATGTATCAATAATATATTTTTGTGCAAGTCAAACGTGAAACGTGAAACGTGAAACGTGAAACGTGAAACGTGAAACGTTAAACGTCAAAAGTGAAATGAAATACTTAATACTTAATACCTAATACTTAATACATAAACTGGCATAGCCGGAACCAAAAAAGTTTTAAATGCTTGTTTTTTTTAACCGCAGAGTTTCGAAGAGTAACCGCAGAGTTTCAAGAAGTAAAGAACTCTGCGAGACTCTGTGAAAAACTCTGTGCAACTCAGCGGTTATT
>CAZLOL010000340.1:0-3714 GCA_964561045.1 uncultured Ignavibacteriaceae bacterium
TTAACTGCTAACTATTAACTGCTAACTATTAACTGCTAACTATTAACTGCTAACTGAACCGCTTTTTCCAATGTCATCTTTCTGCCGTCTTCGCGGTATTTGTCAAACACTTCATCGCTTAATTGCTCATGAAGTTTTGCAATAATTTCATCTTTAATTTTCTGTTCATATTTATCAAACACGATTCCCATAGATTCTAATACATTTTCTGCCGCACTTATCAATTTTATTGCTTTTTCAAAATCTCCCAGCGAGTATGCTGTTTTTCCCAGATTGTTTATGGAGTTAGTAATTCCAATTTTGTCAACAATTTCTGTAAAAATAGCCAAGCTTTCTTTGAAATATTTATTGGCCTGTTCAAAATCTTTCTTACAGAATGCAATATTTCCCAGACTATTTATGGAGCTAGCAATTCCATTTTTGCTGCCAATTTCTTTGTAAATATCCAGGCTTTCTTTATAATATTTCTCAGCCTGTTGATAATCTCCCTGAACGTATGCTACATTTCCTACATTCTTAATTGATTCAGCAATTCCATTTTTGTCTCCGATTTCCATTCTAATATCCAGGCTTTCTTCATAATATTTCTTAGCCTGTTCAGAATATCCCTGATTGAATACTACCATTCCAAGACTGAGAATTGACAGAGCAATTCCATATTTGTGACCAATTTCCTTAAAAATAAACAGACTTTCTTCATAATATTTCTTTGCATGTTCATAGTCCCCCTGATTTAATGCTATATTTCCCAAGGTGTTTATAGAAAAAGCCACTCCTTTTTTGTTACCAATTTCTTTTAACAAATCCAGACCTTCTTTCAGATACTTTTTAGCCAGCTCATAATCTCCCTGTAATAATGATACATCTCCAAGGTTGTGTATGGATAGAGCAATTCCATATTTGTGACCAATTTCTTTGAAAATAAACAGACTTTCTTCGAAATATTTCTTAGCCAGTCCGTAATCTCCCTGATTGAATGCAATTTGTCCCAGGCTAAGTGTGGTTGCAGCAATTCCACTTTTGGAACCAATTTCTTTGTAAACATCCTGGCTTTCTTCGTAATAATTCTTTGCCAGTTCAAAATCTCCCAGAGAGTTTGTAACATTTCCCAGCCTGAGCATGGATTCAGCAATTCCTCTTTTATCACCAATTTCTTTACTTAAATCCAAGCTTTCTTCTAAATATTTTTTAGCTTGTTCATTATCTCCCATGGAAATTCTAAAATTACCAATCCAGTTAAGTATATCTCCTTTTAATAATTTACTAAGGCTACCCGAACTTTCCAGAATAATTTCAATAAGCCTTATTCCGGTTGAATATTTCCCCATTCTGCTCCAGAAACTTCCAAGTGCATCTGAAATAACAGCGCCTTTTTCTTTATTCTCATTATTGACAGACCATTCTATAGCAGATAGAAAGTTGTTATGATCAGCTTCAATTATATTCATCCAGAATTTTGTATTTTCACCTATCAATTCAGGTTTTGCTTTTTTAGACAGCTTTAAAAAATAATTCAGATGCTGTATGAATATTTCATTTCTATCCGGCAGCTTTTCGATTCCGTATTGCTTTAAACTTTCAAGTATCCTGTATCTGTCTTTTGTCTCATCATAAATTATAACGGACTTTTCAGTAAGCTGACTTAGAAGGTCAAGCATATCATTCTTAGTTATCTTTTCATCCGAACAAACCTCTTCCGCCGACTCAAGTGTCCATCCTCCCGAAAAGACAGACAGTCTGCTCCAGAGAATTTTTTCATCTTCTGAAAGCAGATCATAGCTCCAGTCTATCAGCGCTCTTAACGTTTGTTGTCTCGGTAATGCAGTTCTTTTTCCGCCAGTCAGAAGTTTGAATCTGTCATCAAGTCTTTCATAAATTTTTTCTACCGATAATATTTTTGTCCTTGTTGCAGCAAGCTCCACCGCCAGTGGAATTCCGTCGAGCCTTGAACATACCTCCGCAAGCGCCGGGGCGTTTTCATTTGTTACTCTGAATTTTGGATTTACAGCAAGAGCTCTTTCAATGAATAAACGAACTGATTCATACTGAGTGAGCTGTTCCGGTGTGTTATTATGATTAGGATCAGGCACTGTAAGCGGAGGGATTCTGTAAGTTTGTTCCCCTTTACAGTTCAATGCTTCGCGGCTGGTTGCAATCACTTTTAGTTTTGGACATGTTAAAAGTAAGTTTTCTGTCAGCTTTGCACAGGATTCTATAATCTGCTCACAGTTATCGAGTATAATTAAAATCTCTTTATCTTTTAAATGTTCGCCTAAAGTTTCTTCAGGAGTCTTCTTTTGCTCTTCTTTCAGACCGAGATCATTTAAAATTGTAATCGGCAAAAAAACAGGATCACTCACAGCTGCAAGATCTACAAACCAAACTCCGTTTGCAAAATCGTCTATCAGATCCGCTGCTACCTGTAGAGAGAATCTCGTTTTCCCTAATCCGCCTGTTCCGGTCAGCGTAAGTAACCGGTTATCCTTTAATAATTCCTTTGCATGTTTTATTTCATCAGCTCTTCCGATAAAACCCGACAATTGAACCGGCAGGTTATTCGGACGTGCATCGAGAGTCATTAAAGGCGGGAATTCTTCTCTTAACTCTTTTGATACAACCTGAAATAAGCGTATAGGCTCAATTACATCTTTCAATCTTCGTTCACCAAGATCACGGAATGAAATATTACTTTCAGTCTCCTCTTTTCTAGATCCCGGTTTGGGACAGCATAATTCATAAGCATCTTTTGAAATAAGTATCTGCTCACCATAAGCAGCTGACATCACTCTCGCAGTCCTCGCCAGTGTAATGTAACCCATATATGTTTTACCATTCCATTCGGCATTTCCGGAATGAATTCCTATTCTTACCCTGATTGCACAATTCTTCCTTTCCTGACCGGAAAGCTGACACATTTCACTCGAAAGATTAATCTGAATTTGAACAGCTGCTTTGACTGCATCCTCTGTGTTTTCAAAAGCGCAGCAGAATGAATCACCGACTATTTCAAAGGCGAAGCCATTATTTGATTCTATTGCATTTTGTACAATAGCGTGATGTTTTTCCAATGCAGTGTGAAGTGATTCCGGAAACTCCTGAGCGAGCCGGGTGCTGCCTTCGATATCGGTGAAGAGGAATGTGACGTTGCCTGTGGGTTTATTCATATAATTACAAATTGCAAATTACAAATTACAAATGTAAAAATGAATAATGATAATTTTAAATTGATCAATTTTAAAAGATAGATAGGTTTGATTTTTGTTTTTAGTAAATCTCATTTCAGTTCATAATTTTTTTATTCTATAGAAATAAATTAGATTAGATTTTTAGGGTGAGTAAAATATTTTGTGTAAATAATAAATAAAGAAGAGATAAACTTTTACTCCAAGGTATTTACTTTGTCACCAATCACAAAGGTTTTAAAAGTCATTTCATGGACTCTGTTTCTTCTTTGAATTTAACACATTCTTGGTTTAGATTTAGGTTTGTCTGATGGAGTTTAATTACTATTTGATTTTCATACTGAATCGTTTTGTTTCCGGTGATCAGGAAATCCATGTTTACATCAAATACTTTTAAAATCTTGATCGGATGTTTGACTTTTTATTTCTAAATGCTACCCACGATTTCTTTGCCTTCCACTTTGATATTTCTTTATTGCATCTAATGAAGTCAGCCAATTACGACCTCCCTTATGTGCTTCAATTTTTCCAT
>CAZLOL010000341.1:0-3706 GCA_964561045.1 uncultured Ignavibacteriaceae bacterium
AGATTTGAATTAACAAGAGTAACGATCTCTTTGCCGAGCATATCATAAATTTTTAATGAGACAAATCCGCTGATTGATATTCCAAATTCCAGATTCGTTACCGGATTAAACGGATTTGGATAATTCTGAGACAATGAAAATTCATCAGGGATCTGAGAAGAAATCTGATTTATGCCTGTAGACTGGGAATATTTAATTGTTGTTATATCGTCAAAGTTAGCGCCGCGGCTAGATACACCGGTTACGACTACATTACCTTCAGCATCAAGAACTATTGCCGTAGCATAATCGCTGCGGTGAGTAAATCCTCCGTCATAACTAATCTTCCACTTCTGAGTACCGTCAGCGCCGTATTTGATTGTCATATAATTAAAATCGAAACTCAGATCAAATGCTGTACCGGTGATGTAAGCATTTCCATCAGAGTCTACTGTAATACCATTAGAGTAATCACCATCTCCGTAAGTTCCATTATAGAATCTCTCCCAGAGAAGATTACCTGATGCATCATATTTCAATGTAAGAAAATCCTCTCCTCCGCTTGCTGTAGTTCTTATACCGTTGCCCGTAAGATAAATATTTCCCGAAAGATCAACATCAAGATCTGTAACTCTGTCATAATAATCACCACTGATGCCGGTGTAAGTTTTTTTCCACAACAATCCTCCGGCTGAATTATATTTAAGCGTCAGTATGTTAAATCCATAATTACAGGTAACGATTATGTTTCCTGAAGCATCAATCTCCATTCCTATTACATCATCACTTCCGTTTATAAGTGTATCTTTTCTAATCCACTGCAGACTTCCTGTAAGATCGTATTTTATAGTTGTTGCAAAAGTAGAAGTAGACAGATCAGGATTCTGATCAAAGCTCTTACCTGTCACATAAACAAAATTTCCCTCAACCTTTGTACAACCAATACCACTGCCCAGCCCGGAAAGAAAATGAGTACCTTTATAAAATCTTGTCCAGAGAGAATCACCGTCCGGATTATATTTGATTAAAAGATAACTTGTATTCTGACCGCTGCCAAACCTGCGTGAGCCGCCTATATACACATTTCCTGAAGCATCCAGCGCTATTGATCTTTTGCCTCTCCCCGGAGCCGCAGGACTTGCCGCAGGCTCTCCCAGCTGCTTCGCCCATTGCTGTACGCCGGAGGAATTATATTTAACAGTTATCTGAATTCCGTTGGAGCCGCCCATGGAAATCGATCCGGTAACATATACATTTCCGGAACCATCGACAGCGATTCCTCTTGCATTGTCACTCTGTCCGTCCGGATTGTGATATCTAGCAGACCATAGCTCAGCGCCTGCAGGGTTGTATTTAATTGTAACGAAATCATCAGATGTATTTGATGCCGGGCTGACACCCACCACATAAATATTCCCGGAATTATCAACTGTCATTGCTACAGGAGCGTCGTTTCCGTTTGTCGGGCTGTTATATGAACTGCTCCACTGCTGACTGACCTGAGAAAAAAGCGGGCTGCCGGAGAGAAATATTACAGCAGAGATCAGAGATAAAATAATTCTTGTTAGTTTCATGATTTTTATTTTTTTATTATTGGAAATTTTTATAAAAGTCTGTTAATGTAAAGATCAGATTGAGCCATTCGGGATTCTTCTTTTTCACAAAGCTGACTCTGTTTTTATTTTCAAGATTCATGATCTCCCTTTTCCTCCTCATCGCTTTTTTCCTGTCAGTAAAAAAATCCAGGTAAACCAGAGACCTGTATTTCGTCAGCAGCCTTGATTGAAACTCCGGTTCATTGTTCAATATGCCTACAATAGTATTTTTTCTTTTGTCGGACAAGATGTAAACTATATATTCTTTTTGATTCAGATAACTTGTCATTTTTTTATTATTAAAATCTTCGTTTCAAAAATATCACCTGATATTAATTGCAGCAAGTAAAAGTTTTCCCGAATGTTATTTGCCGGAGAAATGAAAACCAAATGGAAAAGCATGATTTTCACTGATTTTAAATGATTGTGCGGAAATTTATGTTGAATTTGTTAATTTGCAGGAGTCTGTTTTCATGTCAGGCTACTTGTTCTTTATTATATATTTGATACCGCAATCTAATACCATTGTTAAAATTTCACATTCACTTTATATTATTCAATTATTTTAAACCGGATTTCTTTATGCACAATAATTCTCTCATCAAACTGCTGCGATCATTTACACCGGAAGAGATTTCATACTTTGGGGATTTTTTAATTTCACCGTATTTCAACAAGAAGAATTCCGTTATAAAGCTTTATGAGGTTCTGCGCAAATCTTATCCGCAATTCGGCGGAAATGAAATCCTGAAAAAGAATATTCACGAAAGACTGTTTCCGGGAAAAAGTTATAATGATACGAATCTGAGAGTACAAATCCATAATCTTAATGATCTTGCAAAAAAATTCCTGGCATACAGAAGTTTTGAATCCTCAAAGACCGATTTTGATTTCAGACAGTTCTTGGGTATGATGGAAAAGCAGCAGTTCAGCTATCTTGAGAAGATGCTGGCCAAATTAAGCTCTGATGTCGAAAAGGAAAGTTTCATTTCTGAAGAATACTACTTCCACAAATTCCGTCTTGAATACGAAAAAATTTTTTTTCTCTTTCAATATCATTTCGGTGTGTTTGAAAAATTCCTTCATAAAGCTGATTTCGAAAAGGCGTTCAATTATATTTCTTCTTATTATTATATAAAATCAATGAGGCTGTATATTAATGTTCTCAACCTTCAGCTGATTTATAATAAGAAGTTCAATACCGCACATTTTGAGAAAATGTTAAGCATCATTGATAAAGACCTGATAAATGCAAATCCTGCGATGGAAATATTTTATCTGATCATAAAATTATTTGACGAAGATGCCGGTGATAATTTTTATTTCAGGATAAAGGAACTTCTCCGGAAGACGGGAAGCAGCATGCACATTTCCGATATCAGGGAAATATACATTAACCTGACAAATTACTGCAACAGGAAGATCAGCTCCGGAATTAAAAAGTTTAAGAAAGAAAAGTTCGAATTATACAAAGAGGAAAATGAGATGAAGCTGTATGTGGTAAACGGATATATGCCTTTGATATATTACAAAAACCTCGTCATACTTGCGCTTAGCCTGAATGAATATAAGTGGGCAAAGGATTTTATTCTGGATTATAAAAACGAGCTTCCGGAAGATTCACGAATTAATATTTACAATTACTGTATGGCTTTATATGAATTTGATAAAAGGGAATTTGATAAAGCCCTTGAGCTGCTTTCAAGGATAAAATTTGACGAACTTTATCTGAAATATGATTCGAAAATTCTTCAGATCATGATCTACTATGAAAATGGTTCGGAAGAATCATTGATTTCATCGCTTGAAGCATACAGGCATTTCCTTAGCAACAACAAGCTACTGCCGGATAACAAGAAAGAGCTGTATACTAATTTTTACAGATACTTCAGCAGAATCTTTGCAGCTAAATCGAAAAAAGATAAAACAGAACTTGAAAGAATAAAAAAAGAAACTCCGGAAGATCTGAAAATATTCAACAAAGAGTGGCTGATCAGAAAAATAGATGAATTAATTTTATGATTTATTTTGAATAAACAGAATTAGCAATTCGTAAAATTCCGGCAATATGAGTACAATTTCATAACTTTATACTTAAAACGAAATGGGCTATATTGCACACAGAATTAATA
>CAZLOL010000342.1:0-3692 GCA_964561045.1 uncultured Ignavibacteriaceae bacterium
GAATCAAAATCAGAGCATGGTTTTATAAATCCGATCCGTGCAGATTATTCTGATTATTATCTTTTGGAAGAAAAGTTAAAGTCTGCTCTAGATAATTACGGTCCGGTAGAAACAGCTGTCTGCTGGATCCATTCAACAGCCCCGGAAGCTCCTTATGTTATAGCCGATGTTTTAAATAATCAGAATATTAAAGTAAACTATTTTCATGTTCTCGGAAGTGAAATGAAAAATCCGGATGAAAGATATAAGGATCTGCATTTTAGTTTTGAAAGATTTGTAAATATCCTTTACAGGAAAATCATTTTAGGATTTATAGTTGAAGATGAAAAATCAAGATGGCTTACGGATACTGAGATCAGCAACGGAGTGATTGATGGGATAGTAAACGAGAAGGATACCTTTATTGTCGGAAAAGTCGAGCCATGGGATGCGCTTCCTTAAAAAATCCTTTCAATTAAATCTGAAATACATTAGTTTTACAAAGTGAAAAATTTAAATCTAAAATATTTTTTTATAATAATTGTATTAATTGCATCCCTGATTACAGGATCATTTGACAATTCTTTAAACTGTGTATCTGATAATTGCTGCAAAACAGAATGTTGTGAAGAAAATTCAAGTTCTGATTTTTCGGGTACAGATATATCGCTGAATAATACTGACTGCTGTGAATTCAGCCGGGCACTCAAGAATGAAGTTCTGGCAACATCCTCCTCAAGCACCGGTACTAAAACAAATATAATCGCTCAGTCAATTTCATTTTATCAAATTCTCAATCAGCATAACCGCATTTACAATATTAAACAATTTATATCCGGTCATATTCCGCTAAGTAACTCTATTTCCATTCTAAGGATTTAATTCCTCATCTAATATCTTGTACACTACACAAATATCAATTCATCTTTGACGATGAATCAGCACATTCATTAAAAAATTAAAATCATAATTTAACCATGAGAAAAATATTTTTTTTATCTCTATTTATTTTAGCAATATTTCTTACGGCAGGCAGCAAAACTTTTTCAAAAATAAATTTGAATATATCCGATTCAACTGAGGTTTGCTTAGTAAGCGGTGAGACTATAGAAGGAGAAGGTGTAAAATATACCTATCTGAATAAAGAAGTAAAATTTTGTTGTGAAGGATGTGAAAAGTCATTCAAGAAAAACCCGGAAAAATATATTGGAGCTGCTGCATTGTGGTGTCCGGTTTGCAATGAAGGCGATGCTATAAAAGATCTGTCGTTCGTAAATGACGGAGTTAAATATTATTTTTGCGGTAAAGGCTGTAAAAGTAAATTCAGCAGTGATCCGGATTCGTATCTGAAAAATTATAATAAATAATCTAATGCCAAATTTATCCGGCAAAATATTATTCTTTTTTATCATTCTGTTATCAAGCTCTGCATCCTTTTCTCAAAATCTTACCGGAATCGTAAAAGGAGAAAATGAAAGCAAAAATGAGCCGCTCGATGGAGCTGTGGTGAAATGGATCAACACAAGCAAAGGAACTGCAACGGATGAGAATGGTAAATTTGAATTAAGTTCAGAAACAATTACAGATATGAGGATCATTGTTTCGAATATGGGATATCGTAAGGATACGCTAAATGTGTCGGGCATATCTTTTATTGAAGTTGTTTTAATTCCTGTTGCAAGCACTGAAACAATCGAAGTTGAAGATGAACAAAGCTCGACCTTTATCAGCGATGATGCCGCAAAGACAGAAGTAATAACTTCACAGGAATTAGTAAAGGATGCCTGTTGTGATCTGTCAGGATGTTTTGGAAAAAATTCTTCGGTTGAGGTTGCAGTTACGGATATCATCACTGACAGTAAAGAACTGAAAATACTCGGACTCGAAGGAGTTTATACACAGATCCTCATTGATAATATGCCGATGATGAACGGGCTAAATGTAAAGTATGGAGTAAGCAGTATACCGGGAACCATGATTGACAGGATCACAATTTCAAAAGGCTCTAACTCCGTGATCCAGGGTTATGAATCAATAAGCGGTATTATGAATGTCATCTTTAAAAATTACGATAACTCTGACGGTTTCCTGTTCAACGGTTTTGTGAACAGCATGCTGGAAAAGCAGATGAATGTGAACGTAACGAATCAACTGAATAAAAATATTAATACTATACTTACTTTACATTCTGCTCAGAAGTCTAACAGAGTTGATGAAAACAATGACGGCTTTCTCGATAATCCCCTCATAACAAGATACACGCTCTTTAATAAATGGAATTTTCTTGACGAAAGAAATAAAAGTGAGATCAGTGTGGCAGGAAGATACTGGATTGAAGAAAGAGTCGGTGGTCAGAACAATTATGACATCAATAAAAATGAAGGAAGTAATGCCATTTACGGACAGACTGCAAAAATAAATTCTTTAGACGGATATTTCCGGTATGCGAAAGCTATTGACGAAACACGGGGAATTAAGGTGTATCTGAATGCAAATTATTATGATCAGAATTCTTACTATGGAATTACAAACTACGATGCTGTACAGAATAACTTCGTTGCAATGGGATTTTATGAGTTTGAGATTTTTGGTCAGTTTCTTTTGAAGACAGGATTGAGTTATAAATATCTAAAAATTAATGAGAACATCTCTTTCCTGGATAAGACTTATAAAACCTATGCAGGAAATTATTCAAAGAATGAATCAATACCCGGTATCTTCGCCGAAAAATCAATGAATATATTTAATGAAAAAGCTAGTCTAATGACAGGAGTTAGGCTTGATTATCACAATGAATACGGGATGATCTTTACTCCCAGAATATTGTTAAGATACCAGCCTGAGAATGAAATAGTTTTCAGAGTCTCTGCAGGAACCGGTTTCAGGACTGTAAATCTATTCAGTGATAACTCCAATTTACTTGCGAGTTCAAGAAATATTATGATAGCAGAAGAATTAAATCCCGAAAAGATATTCAATTACGGCGCTGATGTTTTATATTACTTTGCTTTAGGAAATTTTGCGGGGAGTGTAAATCTTGATTTTTACAGAACAGAATTCAACAATAAAATCATTCCGGATTACGATACCGATCCGTCGGAGGTAATATTCGCAAACCTTAACGGAGATGCATTTTCAAACGTGTTTCAGACGGAAGCTAATATTAATTTGGCAAGAGGCTTCGATGTAAAGCTTGCTTATAAGCTTATTGACCTGCAGTATGAGAATGACGGAGTGTTTTATCAACAGCCGTTCAATTCGACTCACAGGTTTTTCTCTTCGTTTTCTTATTCAAATGATTATTGGGGAATATCTTCAGGGCTTCAATGGTTCGGTGTCCAGCAGATCCCCTCCACAGCTTCCAATCCGGTTCGATATCAAAGACCCGGCGAGTCGGAGTCTTACGCCATGGTAAATTTTCAGTTTAATAAATTTTTTGATTATTTTGAGTTGTATGCCGGTATTGAAAATGTTTTAGACTTCACACAGCCATTTCCAATAATCAGTCCTGACGATCCTTTCGGAGCTTACTTTGACACTTCATTTATTTGGGGACCTACAAAAGGAAGGGAGTTTTATTTTGGGTTCAGATATGTGATTGATTAAGCTCTTTAGAATTAAATCCCAAATTCTACATCCAAAATCCCAAATATAACTTACTCCCACTTAAACACTTTCACTGCAATCGCATATACAATGATTCCCCAGATCAC
>CAZLOL010000343.1:0-3649 GCA_964561045.1 uncultured Ignavibacteriaceae bacterium
AACTTTGGGATAGCCTGGAAGAAGTATTGGCGGCGATTGTGAAAAAGAAATATTTATATTTATTAAAAAGATCAGAATAGTTAGTTTTTTCATGGGAATGTAATTTTATAAAAAGATTTGCCTGATGCAAAAATTTTATTGTTAATTAATTTGATCCTGTTTAAGTTTTGATATCTTGAATCAGAAACCCAATTGCTTCCGGAATCTGATGTGAAGTAACTTTCGCCTTCCACTTTTCCGTTGTCTAAAAATCTCAGACCACCAACTATTCCTGAATTTTCATTTAAAAAAACAATCCCCAATTCTTCATAGTATCCGGAAGTAACAGGAACAAACTTTTCACTCCAGTTTTTACCGCCGTCTGTGGTCTTTAAATATTGTATTAACTCTCCGTATCTCCTAAAGGTTTGAACGGAAATATACCCGGTCAAAGAATTTATGAAATGAATTTTCCAAAGGATCTCACCTTTAGAAACACCTATGTAACTTTTATTCCAATTAATACCGCCATCTGAAGTAAAAAGAACAAGCGGATATGCATTGCGGTAATTATCATCTGTTTGACCTCCTGCTAAAATTCCCTCGTTCTTATTGAAAAAGTAACAATCTACTAATAGTGAAGCATTTAATGAAAGATTTGATGAACTCCAGGTTATGCCGCCGTCAGTAGTTTTTATAAAATGTGCAGGTTTATCATATCTCCCGCAACCGAATATATTCAGACTATCTAATTTATAAAGTCCGCAAATGCCCTTAGGTTTCTCTCCAATAAAATTTTTTACTTCCATCCACGTCTGTCCTCCATCTGAGGTTTCTAAAAGTACGTCTTTGTCTAAAGTTCCGATAAAACCATTTAAAGTATTCTTAAACACAATAGATCTGAAAACATTGTGATTATTCTCAAATACTACAAACCAATTATTACCGCCATTTGATGTTTTATATACTTTTTTTACCGAATCAATACCTCTTATGACCCAACCGGTATTTTCATTGATAAAATAAAAGTCATCCAATTTTAAACAACTTTCAGGAAATTCAGACTGTAAATTGTTATTGCTTTGACCCCGTTGAACAATAAAACCTGAATCTTTTTTAATAAAGATAAATTCTGAAAAAAAATAAGAAACAAACAATAAAAGAATTATGCTTTTCAAAATTTTTTAATCTAAAATTTTATATTAATTCCAGCAGTCCAACTAAGTGAATTTTGGACTACTGGAATAATTTAAGTATGTATACTGTTAGTAAGGTGGTCCTATAGTAACATAAGTAACTGGATTTACCGGCGCACCATTCGCAATCACAACTGATATAGTTCCATCTGAATATCCGGATTTTTTTGCTCTAACAGTGTAAGTTCCATTTGGAAATGAACTACCTCCATTACCAAACCATGTGAATCCATTGTTATCTGAATACTTAGGACTTCCAAATAAAAGGGTAGATCCTTGCTCAATAGACACTTCAGCATCGGGCAGTACCCCATAACCACCGTCTCCACGAACCGTAACTGACCAAGATGGCAGATCTTTCGTATTGGCGGTTAGATCATTTTGTTTATTAAAACCAATAAAAGCAGACACCACTGTTATGAAGATCAGTAATAGAAATAAAATTGTTTTACGTTTCATTGTTTTTCCTCCTATATACTTTAGGTTTTTAAATTACAAAGAATTTTTTTCTTTGCTTATAATTTTTGATATTACTTTGATCGCTAAATAATAGAATCAATCACTGAATTGTTATTAATCAGACATTTACTTGATTTCATTTTTACTCCTCATAAATATCCACAAGAATCTCACCGTCATAAACATAAATCAACCAGATTCCATCTTTAAAAACTCTTTCAAATGTGTAACCGGCATTATATTGAACTATTGAGATCGAATTTCTTTGCTTCTTGGATTTTAACCCATAGTTTGAATCAGGAATTTGAAGAGCCACTTCTAAAAACAATACAAATGATAAAATTAATATTCCGGCTTTCATAATTGTTTCTCCTTTATTTTTTAGCGTTAAAATATAGAGAGCACAGTCGCAATCAAAAGAGAATTAAATCAAATTCTCGCTCGGAAAATTATATTTTAGATTTAACATTTTAAGAAATACTTGAAACTACGGCAGGAAATGGATATTTTGCATTAAAATTTTTGAACAACAACTCGCTACTTACTTAAAGGAAATTTATGATAAAACATCGAATTATAGATATTCTTAAAACATTTTCGAAAAAGGATATCAGGAGATTTAGAGAATATTTAAATTCACCTTTTTTTAATAAGAGTAAAAAAATTATCAATTGTTATAAATATCTGATTTCATTTCATCCTGACTATACCTCAAAAAATCTTACAACAGAAAATTTTTATTTAAAAACCGGCAATAAAACAGGATACAATAAATCCACAATTGATAACCTAATGTCAGATCTGTCATACCAGGCTGAAAACTACTTGATGTATATAAATATTCAAAACAAAGAAGTGAAGTCGAAAGATTTTTTAATAGATGAATTGTTTAAAAGAAATCTCAATAAATTAATTGAAACAAACATTGGGAAAGTCCAATCTCTGCTAAAGAAAAATAATGAAATGGATGCGGTTTTTTATTTCAATTCATACAAGATCATTACAGATGAATTGAACCATAACCTTATTAATAAAGCAAAATCAGGGAAATCAATAATAAACGATTACGTTGATAAATTGTCAGAAAGAGGAATGTATCTTACTTGTTTATTTATAACTGAAATGATAAGAGAACGTGATAACCTGTTAGCAATGAATAAGACTTTTGATATTAATAAGGAATCAAATTTCGTATTTGGTTTTTTTGAGGAAATGGATTTTGAAAAAGTATTAAAGTTTCTGATCTCATATTCTAAAAAGGAAAATCTCTCAATCGTATTCAGAATTTATTATAATCTTTACATGGCTTTTTCAAGTTTTGAAAATGAAAAATATTACAGGAATTACAAAGTGCTTTTTTTTAGAAATCTAAATATTTTCAGCACTGATGAAAAAAGATTCCATTTAAGCAGATTAATCAGATATTGTAAGAATAAATCATTGGACCTGAAGATATCCTATAAATATGAAAATGAGCTTCTGAAATTGTATAATTATGTTCTTACAAATGGATACTACAGATCAAGCGTAACAAAGTATTTACCGGTAGAATTATTCAGAATAGTTTTACATCTGGGTTTAAAATTAAAAAGATATAAATGGACAAAGGAATTCATAATCAAATATATAAAAGAGCTTCACCCTGACAGAAGAGATAATATGATTTATTTTAGTTTTGCTAAACTTAACTTTAGCAAAAGAGCTTTTCCGAAAGTTTTGGAAAATCTTCATAACATTGAACTTAATCATTTTATGCTGAAGGTTGATTTAAGAAATCTTTTGCTAATGACTTATTATGAACTGAAAGAGTTTGAAAGCGCATTATCATTGGTTGATTCCTATAATCACTTTCTTAAATATGATAAAACTTTATCGAAAGCAGAAAAAACAACAGCTAAGAATTTTGTTAACATTGTGCATAAACTGATCTTACACCGGACAACTTCCCGATACAAATATATTATAGATGTAGAAAATGTTAAAGACTTACCTTTAAAAAATTGGATTGAAGAAAA
>CAZLOL010000344.1:0-3584 GCA_964561045.1 uncultured Ignavibacteriaceae bacterium
TGCAGGTAATTTTGTCAGTGTAATGAGACCATAGATTCATAAGATTCATAAGATTTATAAAACTCATAATATTTTATACATTTATTCGTATAAACATATAAATATATAAATATTAAACACAAAACATTGTACATTGAAAAGCCCTTTTGCAAGGGCTTTTTTTTTTGTAATATTATTAGAAAAATAATTTGAGTAAATTGACATGAAGAATAAAACGGGAGCTGATGAATACATTAGAACAGACAAAATATGTTTATTTTCTGACAAAAGTAAATAAGCTGGGAAATACAAGGATAAAGAATATTCTGTGCCGGCTTAAAGATTCGTATGATTTTTTTAACTGCAGCCAGAATGACCTGAGAAAAATAGAAGGAATTGATATTAATATTTCGAGGGATATCATGGAATCTGTAAGTAAAAAAAAGTCCTATGATATTGAATTTGAAATATTTATAAGAGATACAGAGAAAAAGAAGATAAAAGTTCTCAGTATTCTTGATGAAGAATATCCTGAGAATCTGAGAAAAATATTTGATGCTCCTGTATTGATGTATTACAAGGGAAGACTTGACACAGCTGATAAATATTCACTGAGCATTGTCGGAACCAGAAATCCAACTGAATATGGAAAATACACATGTGAGAAATTCACCGAAAAGCTGTCAAAGCTGGGAATCCCTGTAATAAGCGGATTTGCACGAGGTATTGATTCAATAGTCCACAATGTTTGCCTGAAAAATAATAACCTTACTTATGCGGTCTTTGGTTGCGGTGTGGAAGTGATTTATCCTTCTGAAAACAGAAAGTTATATTCTGAATTAATTGAAAGAGGAGCGGTAATATCTGAATTCCCTGTCAGCTCGCAGCCTGAGAAAGTTAATTTCCCAAAACGAAACAGAATTATCAGCGGAATTAGTCTCGGAAGTCTTATAATAGAAAGCGGAATAAAAGGAGGCTCACTGCTGACTGCAGAATTTGCGATAGATCAGAACAGGGAAGTATTTGCTGTTCCCGGATATATCAATTCAAAGCAATCTGAGGGAACAAATGAATTAATAAAGAGAGGTCAGGCGAAATTAGTTACAGAGATCGAAGATATAATCGATGAACTCGAAATTAAATTAAAGCCGGTATTAAAGAAGGATATCATTAAAAGGGAAATAAAGCTGACAGAAGAGCTTAATGACACAGAGAAGCGAATATATAATGCAGTTGGTTATGAACAGGTACATATTGACAGAATAAATGAAACAACAGGTTTATCAATATCAGATTGTCTTGTGAACCTTTTATCACTTGAATTTAAAGGGCTGGTAAGGCAATCTCCCGGTAAAAATTTTATGAAGATCTGAATTTGGAAAAATATATAATCGATGACAGAGTGTTCAATGTTAAATTTTCCTGCGATGTCGGAAAGTGCAAAGGAGCCTGCTGCACATTGAAAGGCGCCGGCGGAGCTCCGATACTCGATGATGAAGTGAAAATAATAAAGAGAAACATTGAAACTGTTAAAAAATACCTTCATCCTGTTCATGTATATTTACTTGAGACCGAAGATATTTTCGAAGGAAGAAAGGGTAATTACTCGATAAAAAGCGTAAATGACGAAGAATGTGTATTCTCGTTTTATGAAGAAGGAATTGCAAAATGTTCTTTTCAAAAAGCATATTACAATGATGAAACTGATTTTATGAAACCAATATCGTGTCATCTTTTTCCTGTCAGAATATCCGGTGTTAAAAGAAACATAATAAAATACGAAGAGATCAATGAATGTTATGATGCTCTGGAGAAAGGTGAAATGGAAAATATTACAGTCTTTGAATTTGCTGAAGAATCAATTGTAAGAGAATACGGGTCCGCTTTTTATGAAGATCTTAAAGAGAAATACCTGAACAAATAGTTAATAAATATTTATTAAATTCTTTCTAAAATTAAAAAAGAAGACAGGTATTTTATTTTCAAATTAGTTTAAAATCAGACCAAATTTTAAAAAAGTTCTTATTGTAATGTTAAATCAGATAAATACTCAAAAGCAAACTCAGAATTTACTCCCTAAGATAATATTGCAGCAGAATATACTTGCACTTCCTGCGCTTGCTCTTGATAATATCATAAAGCGCGAACTGGAAATTAATCCTTTGCTTGAAGAGGAAAGTGACATAGAGGCGGATGAAATTGGTCAGGTCAACGAATTATCAGAAGCTGATAAAAAGGAAGAGTCCGAAACATTAAGTGAAGATGATATAAATTATGAATCTGAAAAGGAAAAAAATACGGAAGATGAGTACAACTGGGATGAATATTTTGAAAATGAAGATCAGGAAAGCAGGTCATATGAACCAAGCAGCAACGGTGAATATGAAAATGTGGTTGTAAGTGAAAATGATAAATCATTTAAGGACAGCCTGCTATTGCAGCTTCATCTGTCGGCTATTTCTAAAAAACGGAAATTCATTGGTGAGGAAATTATCTGGTCTTTAAATGATGAAGGTTATTTTACGGATGAACAGGAAGACATTATTAAAGATCTTAATATTAAAAGAATAGGAACAGAGTTCGAAGGAGAGGATTTCAGCCGGGAAGAATTAACCGACACACTGAATTATATACAAAAGAAACTCGATCCTGCCGGAATAGGAGCCAGGAATCTCAAGGAATGTCTTTTGATACAGGTAGAAAGAAGCGATAAGGATCCGGAGTTGAAAAATTTATCAGTCGATGTATTAAAGAATTTTTTTGATGAATTGAGACTTAAGAATTATGAGAAGATCAGTCTGGAGCTAAATATTGATATGCAAAAAGTAAAGGAAGTTTTTGATTTCATTCACAAGCTCAATCCGAAACCTGGCTCTGACGATCAAATCAGCAGAAATGACTACATAATACCTGATCTTATCATTCAGAAAATAGATGATGATTATGATATATTCCTTAATGAACGCTATTCGCCTTCATTAAGAATAAGCAAAACATACAGAGATTTGTATTCAAAGAAGAAAAACAAGCTGGATGATGAGACAAAAGAATATCTTTTGCATAATTTTAATAAAGCAAAATGGTTTATAGATGCTGTCAATTCAAGACGTGAAACACTATTGAAGATCATGAGAGCGATAATAAGGAAGCAAAGATATTATTTTGATAACAATGATTCAGGCCTGAAGCCAATGTATGAAAAAGATATTGCTGAAGATATTATGATGGACAGTTCGACAATCAGCAGGGCTGTAAGAGGTAAGTATGTTCAGACAGAATCCGGTATTCATGAGCTGAGATCTTTTTTTACTACTCCATTATCAACTAAAAAAGGTGAAGATGTCTCTAATACTGAAGCTAAAGTGAGTCTTAAAGAACTGATTGATAAGGAAAATAAGAGTAAACCTCTTTCAGACGAAGAGCTTGCAGCCGATATGAATAAGCTCGGATTTAAAATAGCAAGAAGAACTATCGCAAAATACAGGGAAGCTCTAAACATTCCCATAGCAAAGCTAAGAAGAGAAATTCAATGAGAAGGTATTAGGTATATAGTATTAGTCACTTACAAGTTAAATTCTACTCAAAATGGTAAGAAAATTTTTTAA
>CAZLOL010000345.1:0-3569 GCA_964561045.1 uncultured Ignavibacteriaceae bacterium
AGCTTTGTTTTTTTAGGTTAATGAATAAGAATTAAAATATCAGTAAAGACTCAGGAAGTTAGAGGTAGAAATTTGTCCTTCAGTATATTAAAATAAAATAGTTATAAAAAAAACAGCTAAACTTCTTTCAGTTAAAAAATTGAATATATAAATATTTAAAATTCAGATAAGAAATTTTGATTAGAACTCTAATTTGAGTTTATATGTAAATATTTTATTCAAATCTGAAAAAACAACTTATACAAATATAATTTCTATCCTAACAAAATCCTAACAAATCAATGTTAAATGCTCAAAGTTCAATATACAATCTGTGATATGTTATGAGGATTAAATTTTACACTTAAACAATATTCTCTCCATTATTTTGTAAGGTTCCCAGTCGATTTGTATTTTTGCATCCTGTATTTTTTATCGTGATTCAGATTAAATGAACAAACTTTTTACTAAAAATATTTGCATTAGTAGTTCAATATTCATTAACTTAACTTTAATCTTTCAACCTTCAAATTTTAAATTTCAACTTTTAACTGCTTTTAAATCTTTATTCAAAATTCTGCGTTGTATCTTGGAGCGATTCAAACTATTTTTGCATATAAATGAATTATAAAATTTTTAAATACGGGTTAATCCCATTCTTTAATCTTCTATTATTAGTAGTAGTAGCCGTAAATTTATCTTTCGCACAGGATGACAAAGATTCATACAATGAAAAGGCGATGAAATATTTCATCGAAGGCAAGACATTAGAGCTTCAGAATAATTTCATCGGAGCAGTGGAAAATTTCAGGGATGCGCTCAAATACGATAAATCTCCGGGAATATATCATGCACTTTCACAGGTTTATTTTAAACTCGGAAAAATGGATGAAGCAAAAGCAGAAGTCAAAAAAGCGCTTAAGCTGCAGCCGTATAACCAGGACTATCTCGAAACACTTGCTAATATCAATATTGCAAACAAGGACTTTAAAGACGCAATAGATAATTTTGAAGAAATAATCCGCCTTGATTCAAATTATACTTACGGACTGTATTCACTTGCCCGGCTTTATCAGGAAATGAAAATGCCTGCAAAGTCTATTATTATTTATGAAAAGATTACTAACAAAATCGGTTATGATTTTGATGTGCTGAATAAGATGTACGATATTTATATAGGTTATAAGAATTACGATAAGGCGATTGAAGTCCTTGAAGCGCTTCAGAAACTTGACCCTTTCAATGTTAACATTAAATCACTTCTGGCTTCCCTTTATATAAGAAACAACCGTATTTCCGATGCACGCAGGATCTATGAAGAAATGTTTGTACTCAATCCTGACAACAAGGAGCTGCAGTCTGAGCTTGTGAAAATTTATTTTAAGCAAAATGAAAGTGACAAAGCATTTGAGAATTTCAGCAGGATGCTTGGAAAGGATTCTCTCGGATTCATTGAAAAGATTCAGGTAGGGGAGCTTTATTTTAATCTGATTTCACAGGATGAATCTGCGAAAGACATTGCAAAAAATATTTTTTTAAAACTGAATAATGAATACCCTCAGCAATGGCTGCCGTATTATTATCTGGGCTTGATAGACATTATCAACAAAGATCTGGGCGAATATAAGGGAAAATTTACTAATGCTATTCAGAATGCTGATACTTCAAGTGATGCATACGTTAACGTCGGGCTTGCATTGTTTCAGCAGGATGAAATTGAAGAAGCATTAATAACTATAGATGAAGGGCTCAGTAAATTCAGCGGTGACTACAGGCTGATGTATATAAAAGGACTAACTTTACAGAGGGCTGAAAGAGTGCCAGAAGCTATTAATTATTTTGAAAAGGCAATTGAGATAAATCCAAATGATGTATCAATGCTTTCAACGCTGGCGCTTGCTTACGACGGTCAGGGAAATTTTAAGGAATCAGCAGAGATATATGAAAAAGCCCTGAAGATCGATCCGCAGAATGCGCTCGTGCTTAATAACTATGCTTATAATCTTTCCGAGAGGGGAGTCGAATTGGATAAGGCTCTTGAAATGTCAAAAATTTCCATTGAGAAAGATCCGGGAAATGCTTCTTATCTGGACACTATCGGATGGATCTATTTTAAACTGAAAAAATACAAACTTGCAAAAGAGAATATTGAAAAATCGTTGTCCGTTAATCCAAACAGTGCAGTTGTGCTTGAACATCTTGGTGATATTTATAATGCAATGAAAGATTATCCGGGAGCATTGAGATACTGGAAAATGTCCCTTGAAAAAAATCCGAATAACGGGGCGCTGAAGGAAAAGATAGATTTTTATAAAATAAGTTAAAGTTAGTAAAGTTTATAAAGTTTATAAAGTTTATCAAGTTTATCAAGTTTGTTAAGTTTGTATTTCTTTTTGATTTTGCGATTTAAAATTACATTAATAAATAATTTATAACAAAATAAAAAATTAATAAATATGGGAATGTCAGTAAACGGCTCAGCGAGTCATCATAAAGTAATCATTATAGGATCGGGACCTGCGGGGCTGACTGCAGCGCTATATTCAGGGAGGGCTAATCTTAATCCACTTATTTTTGAAGGACATCAGCCGGGGGGACAGCTTACGATAACAACTGAAGTAGAAAACTACCCTGGATTTGAACACGGTATTCAGGGACCTGAATTAATGGATATCATGAGAAAACAGGCATACAGATTCGGAGCAAAGTCAGTTTTCAGGAATATCACAAAAGTAGATTTCTCTAAAAGACCATTTAAGATCACCGACGAAGAGGATAAAGAATATTTTGCCGAGACTGTAATTATATCTACCGGCGCATCTGCAAAATGGCTTGGTCTCGATTCTGAAAAAGTTTTTATGGGGTATGGTGTGTCCTCATGCGCTACATGTGACGGATTTTTCTTTAAAGGAATGAAAGTGGTTGTCGTAGGCGGCGGAGATACAGCTATGGAAGAAGCAAGTTATCTTACAAGACATGCGAGTGAAGTTATTTTGATACACAGAAGGGAAGAGTTCAGAGCGTCAAAGATTATGCTTGACAGGGCAAAAGGAAATCCGAAGATAAAATTTGTTCTTAATACCGTTATAGAAGAAATTCTAGGAAAGATAGAAGGAGACAGAAAAACTGTTACAGGCGTAAGAGTAAAAGATATCAAGACAGGAAAGGTTTCTGAAATTGAATGTTCGGGATTCTTTACTGCAATAGGTCACGAACCTAATTCAAAAATATTCAGGGGAATTCTTGATATGGATGAAACAGGTTATCTGATCACAAAAAAATCCACAAGCGCAACCAACATAGAAGGGGTCTTTGCCTGCGGTGACGTGCAGGACAGCTATTACAGGCAGGCAATCACAGCCGCCGGTACCGGATGCATGGCGGCGATAGATGCAGAGAGATATCTTGAGCATAAGGAATACGAAGAATCGATTAAAAGATAGTTACAAGATACAAGTTACAAATTACAAATAGCGATTTACGAGTTACGAATTACGAGTTAAGATTAACGAATAGCGAATAACGAATAACGAGTTACGAGTTGCGAGTTGCGAGTTACGAGTTGCGAGTTACGAATAACGAGTTACGAA
>CAZLOL010000346.1:0-3569 GCA_964561045.1 uncultured Ignavibacteriaceae bacterium
AACAGTATAATTCTGAAAATCAAATTTAAATAATTGAGTTTGTGAAAATGAAAATTTAAAAAGGAGATGGCATTGGTATGGAAATTTTGCGGGAGAGCAGGATTTACCGGAATTTAAATTTAAAGCCGTTTCGAAATTTATCAGGACGGCTTTTTTTTGGAAATTTGTATTTACTATATAAAAAGTTTTTTTAGTTAAAATAAATAATAAGAAGTACAGTTAATATTTTTAACTCATTGAATTTACTATTCAAAAAAATTAATTTGATATCCAGTTCTAATTAAAATCTAAAACGAAAACAAAAACATATAGTATAGAATTAAAAAATTTTAATAATCTTTAAAAAATCTTTAAAAAATCTTATGAGTATTTTTACTAAACTATCTTGTGTTATTTTATTTCTCTTTGCAGTTAATCAAGTTTCCTTCTCATCACCATTAAACGGTACTTATACAATCGGAGCAGGAACTGAGGATTTTGCAACTATCAACGATGCAGTAAATGCGATCAATATCTCAGGCGTAAGCGGACCGGTAGTATTTCGCATTAAGCCAGGTACTTATAATGAACAGTCAATAATAGGCAACATTACCGGCTCAAGTCCTGTGAATACGGTAACTTTTAAATCATTCACTGAAAATCCGTCCGATGTTATTATAAATTACATTTCAAATGTTTTTATTCTTAATGAAACAGGCAATCTTTTTTTCAGCTACCTTGGTCTCGGAGGAATTTCTATTAATGGAATTTGCAGCAATATCGGCTTTTCACATAACATGTTTAATTCACATGGGATCGGACAGAATGCGGGATTTACTTCGGGTCTTTCAATAACAGATAACTCGGGATTGAGTTTTGTTAATTTAAGCACTGCAGCATTTATCTTTCAGAATGTTACAATTTCAGACAATGTATTTGAAAACAACGGAAAAATCGAAATAATAAATTCATATAATTCTAAAATTTCGAAAAATAAACTGAGCAATATTCTTGCCACGCTTTCTAATAAGCTTGAAGTTTCCGCCAATAAAATAACAGCCATTGTGCCGTCAATTTATGCTCTTTCAATAATAGGATCGGATAGTTCAAAAGTATTCAATAATTTTTTTGTATCTAAGACAAATTCAAAGGAAGTGCTTTTCCGCCTGAATAATCATTTGGCTGTATCATATAATACTTTTAAATGTGAAGAGACTGTTGATACAACGGTTTCCGTTTTTGATAATAACGGATTTTCCTTTATGAATAATATTGTTCAAAATTTAGTTGGCGGTGCCTGCCTGATTTCATATAATAATAATACCGGGCTGCAGGCAGATCACAATAACTACTGGAACGGCTTTCCGTTTCGTCTTATTTACTTTGAAGGTGTGGAGTATATAAGTCTTAATTCTTTTCATTCCGTTACCGGACTTGACGAAAACTCCCAAAGACTTGAAGTAGTGTTTACTTCTGATGCTGATTTGCATCTTTCCGGAACTTCTATTGGAAATCCTCTCCTTACAGGAAGTTATGATCCTGAAATTGCTTTGGATATTGACGGTCAGCTAAGAAGCAGCTCGTCTCCTTACAAAGGCGCAGATGAAGCCGACTTTCCGCTTCCTGTCGAACTTGGTATGTTTACTTCAGCTCTTCAAAATAATAATGTTACACTTCACTGGCAGACTGTCACTGAACAAAATAATTATGGTTTTGAAATTGAAAGACTTCACAGAACTGATGATCCATCCGAAAACTGGAATAAAATTGGGTTTGTGCAAGGCAATGGCAATCAATCAAATGTCAGTAATTATACCTTCAGAGACAATGGTTTAAATTCAGGAAAGTATGGTTACAGGTTAAAGCAGATCGACTTCAATGGTAATTTTCAATATTATTATCTTTCAAATGAAATAGTAATAGGGATTCCTGCAAAGCCTGAATTATCTCAAAATTATCCCAATCCGTTCAATCCTGTAACAAAGATTAATTACAGTTTGCCTTCAGAAGGAAAAGCAGTTCTGAAAGTTTATAATATAACGGGAAGGGAAGTCACAACACTTGTCAATGAGATTCAGTCTTCAGGCTATTATTCAATCAGCTTTAATGCAGAGGGCTTGTCAACAGGAATTTATTATTATACATTGTCCGCAGGAAATTTCAGTGAAACAAAAAAAATGATGGTTATCAAATAGATTTTGTATTTCAGAATAGCCGCATTCATTCTGAATTTATTTTAAAAAAAATATAAATGTTAATCCGGAAATCCCCGGAGGAATTCCTGTTATTTATATTTTATTCGATAACATTGAAGGCGGGGAACCATTGAGTGCTTTTCTCGAAAATTATCCGTCGGTATCAAAAAAACATGCAATCGAAGTCTTAAAATATGCTGAAAAGTTTGTAACTACTGATGCAAAAATTGCTGTAAAATCTTAAAGAATCGTATAAGAAATTTATTGTAGTAGTTTACAAAGAAACGAGCAGGGAAGATGGATTTATTATTACTGCATATTTCTCTAAAAATAAACAAGAGTTTAAAAAGAAAAAAGTATTATGGAAACAGCAGAATTAAAAGAGATTCAATCGGCTTTGCCATATTTTTTAAAGCACAAAACTATTTGGGCATCTTATGATAATGAGGCAGATGTTTTGTATTTACATTTTAAGAAGCCAAATAATGCCGATAATTCCGAAATGAAAGGAGATGAAATAATTGTTCGTTATGAGAATGATGAAATCATCGGGTTAACAATATTAAATGCAAGTCAGCGTTTGAAGTAATTAAATTAGTGACAAACGAATTCAGAGAAGATAATGCCTTTACCACTGATGATAATTCATGGGAAAAAAATGAGAAAGAACAGGATTTGCCGGATTTAAATTTAAAGCCGTTTCGAAATAGTACATACATTCGTGATTCGGATGGAATTCCTCCTAAATAAATTTGTAAACATTCCTTTAATGCGTATGTCGTCTATTCCTTCCTGAAATAATTCTTCCGTAAGGAATTTGTAAATAATCCGGTCATCATATTCGCAGATACAGTCAAGAGCCAGAGAATTCTCATGCATCAGATCAAGCAATCTGTCAAGCTCTATGGTAACTTCATCTGCCCGGAGTTTATCATGCTTTATGAATTCGGGTTTACCCAAACGATCAAATCACTTATTGTCTTTTTTTCTGCGAACTGTTTTTCCCACTCATAAATATAATTCAGCCATTCATTTTCAGACTCCGGATCCAGTCCTGATTGCATATCCTTCATCCCGAATTCTTCGGTGAGTTTTGATTTGATTAAATCATTTTCAGATTTGAAATCTGTCTCTTTGATTTCCGGTGAGGTTTTTTTGTTTGCTTCCATAATTATCATTTGGTTAATTAAAAATTCTTTATTAACAGTTCAAACTAAACAGTATAATTCTGAAAATCAAATTTAAATAATTGAGTTTGTGAAAATGAAAATATAAAAAGAGGATTGCATCATCTGTATGGAAGTTGTGCGGTATATCAGGATCTGCCGGATCTTTTTAAAAACCGCTTCGAATATTCCGGAATGACATTTAACATTATTCATTTCAAGTGTATTC
>CAZLOL010000347.1:0-3540 GCA_964561045.1 uncultured Ignavibacteriaceae bacterium
TTCTTCATTGAAAATCTTTTAATTTAGTGATGTAAAAATATTTTTTAGGTTAATCCGGTTATAACCAATTATACCAGATGGAAGAAATGACTATTGTTGAGATCCACCAAAGTTTATCTTTCCTTTATAAAGTTTATTTGCAATAAATATTGTGATCAGCGCTAATGGAACTGCCGCAATCAGATCTATCACATAATGATATCTCAGATAAACCGTTGAAAATATAAGCAATATTGAATAAGGCAGATAGAAATAAAATGAGTTGGATTTAATTTTATGTGAAAGATATGTGATAAGAATTACAATAAGTGTATGTCCCGAGGGAAACGCATCCCGCTGCGCAAAGTCCTCAGGGTTTGAAACATTTGCGGGAATTGATTCGCCTATGTCAATTATATATCTGATCTTTTCGGCAAAGAATATTCCCGGCATTTCAAGATTAATATTATGAAAATCAAATAAAAAAAATCTCGGACCGATAGCAGGAACAAGCAGATAGCCTATGAATGAAAGATAAAATCCGAAGAAGACTACAAAGAAAGCATATTTGAGTTCATCATACCTGTGCCAGAGGTAAAGCTCAAGTGTATATACAAGAGGCATTATATAAAACAGTCCGTAAAGTATCTGAAAAAATTCGACGGCAAAGGGATTAATAAATTTACTGAGATATACAGCCGGATCAACACCGAACAGCCATCTGTCTATATTAATAAGATATTCATCATACAATACATTGTGAGCGCTGATCATGATCAGGTAGATTTCCTTGAAGCAGAAAAATATCATGAATCCCGGATACCAGAATCTCAGGAATCTTGTAAGAGAAGGTTTTCTTCTGTCAGATTCTGATTTTTTTTCGTAATGAGAAACAAAATATATTATAAGAAGACAGAGAACAATATTTACGACGGGTATTAAATATCTTTCCGGATAACTATCAACAAAGATAATACTCAAGAGAGCAATTAATATCAGAAATATCTGATTGGTCACATCAGGGATCTCTAAATATTTAATGTTTTTTCTTATATTTATTATCAAGTTACCTAAATCAATGTGTAAGAAGAAATGTTGATACAGACAGAAATATCGAAATTCCGATCACATCCTGAAAGGCGGTTTCGAAAGGTCCTGAAGTAATTGCGGGATCAAAACCCAGACGCTTAGAGATCATAGGTGACATTGTTCCTATCAGTCCAGCGATATTAATTGACGTGAACATGGATATTGCAACTGATAATCCGAATTTTATTTTATCAATATCGCTTAGTATAAATCCCAGTATGCCTACAATGACAGCAACAGCTGAACCGATCAGCAGATTAGTTCTGAATTGTCTGCTCAGAGGTTCCCACCACCTGTTTATATTTACATTTCCTGTGTCTAATCCCCTTACAACAATTGCGGCAGACTGCAATCCTGTATTTCCCGAAATTGCTGATATGATTGGCATGAATGCAGCCAACAGAATTACTTTTCCTAAGATTACATCATGAGACTGAACAACAAAGACCGCTATGAATTCTATGAACAATGTTACAAGCAGCCACGGCAGACGCAGCTTCGCTATCTGAAAAGGCGATTTCTTTTCTAGTTCCTCTGCATCCGTACCTGCCATACGGGCAACATTCTCTGAATATTCTTCCTCTATAACGTCTACGATATCATCAATGCTTATCTTTCCGATGACTTTATTATGAGCATCCACAACAGGCACCGATACAAGATCATAGCTCTGAAAGATCTTTGCAACTTCTTCCTGATCAGTGCTTGCTTCCACTGAGATCACATCCGGACTCATGACGTCTTTTATCTTTTTATCAGGATCTTTCAGTGCAATGATCAGTCTTTTCAGAGACAATATTCCCACAAGCTTATGTTCATTGTCAATGATCCAGACATTATACAGCTGATCCACTTCATCAGCCTGATCCTGAATTTCCTTTAATGCTTCGGTGATAGTTGAATGTTCATTCACGGCAATATATTCCTTGCCCATGATTCCGCCTGCCGTATTCTCATCATAACTGAGAAGTTCACGGACTTCCTGATAATCCTCTTTATCTATCTTATCAAGATTCTCAAGGACTTCATGTTTCGTTTCGGTATCCAGTTCAGAAACAAAATCCGTAGCATCATCGGAATACATCTCGCTGACTATATCGGAAATCTTCTTCCCGCTGAGCTTTTCCGTAATGTATTCTCTTATGTCATCATTGATCTCAAGAATAACTTCCGAGGCGGTTTCATCTTTTAGAAGTGAAAACAGATAAAAGGCATCTTCCTCTTCTTTGAGATTATCTATAATGACCGCTATATCAAAGTCATAGAGATCCGCAAGAATGTTTTTTAATGCAGCATCAGACTTTTCATGTATCAGATCAGTGATGTCATCTAAAAAGTCAGAATCTACATCTAATACGGATTTATTTTTTTTATCTTCTGCCAAAAGTATCTGCTGAGATTGGAATATTATAAAATGAGTTTCAAATTAATTATTAAGATAGGTTTAATCAATTCGAATAAGTTGGATTCATAAGATTCATAAGTTTCATAAGATTTGTAAGAAAATAAATATGTATATCAGGTTATCACTATAAGATTCACTTTACAACATGATCATAGCTTTACAAAATATTTAAAATTCTAAAATTATATTTCATTATAGTTATGAAATTAAAATAAAATATAAGCTTTCTTGATATAACCCTCACCTCTTCCCCCCGGCTTTGAAAAAAATAGTTGGGGGGAGAAAGAAAGTTAATCTTTTCAAATTGCAGGTTGAGTTTGTAAAATGAATTTAGTTAACTCAAATGTATTGAGAGAATTACAAACTGAGCTTGAAAAATTAATCTTTTAGAAAGAGAATTATAAAGGAGATTAATTTTGACCTCCCGCTCCCCTTTTTGTTTTTCAAAGGGGAGCGGGGCGGGGCAATGCCATTAAGTTAAGAGATTCTTTTTTTAAATTAACTTTCATGGGTTGAAAATCTTATTTTCTTCAAAACTTAAATAGAATATTACTTTCTTATATTTTAACCTTATTAACATATTTTGTTTTATTTAACAATGTAATAAGGTTATGTTTAATTTATTTCATTTTCTATTAAGGTTTAGTTCTGAATATGGGATATTGTTTGATTTAAAACCTTCAGGTTTAGAAATTCAAATTCCTTAACTTAATGTCATTGGAGGCCGGGTGATGGGGTTGTTCAATGTGTATGGAACTCTCCATATTTATATCATACAAAATAAATCGTTTTGGACGGATGTTTATTATCGATCGATTTTCAGTGATTTATGCATTGAACCTGTAAGTATCAGCTTAAATATTTTGATAATATGTTTTGATTTTACTTTTAAGCTTCAAATCATCGTCTATCATTCTGCATCTTTTGGAAAAAATCAAACCATTAACTTCTCACATCTTCCTTACAATATTTGACATTTTACTTTTCACTTCCCGCGTCTCACGTTTTACAATTAACGTTTAACGTTTAACGTTTGTAATTTCACTTCTGTCGTCCCTCCACCGAGC
>CAZLOL010000348.1:0-2258 GCA_964561045.1 uncultured Ignavibacteriaceae bacterium
ACAAATGCTGCAATGATTCAAACGAATGCTGCAATGATTCAGACGAATGCTGCAAGACTTCAGACGAATGCTTCGATGATTTAAACGAATGCTGTGAGACTTCAGGCAAATGCTGCAATGATTCAGATGAATGCTGCAATGATTCAGATGAATGCTGCAATGCTTCAAATGAATGCTGCAAGGTTTCAGCCCAATGCCTGTTTAGTCGTTCTGAGGAAGACTCTGCGGAGACAATGTATTTCAATTATATCAGGCGGAATGACTTTGCGAAGACGACAAAAAAGATTTTGTTAAAACCATTTACCAAGCAAATCAGATTTCATACAAGTCTTCGGATATTTTTTGTGAAGATAAAATTTTATATTGCCCAGGCGGCTTTGAAAGTAAAAATTATGATGCCACGATAATTCACATAAGAAATTCTATTTTCAATTACAAATTAAATAAATTCCAAATCCGATATTCCAAATTCCAAATTATCCCGCTTCCGCCGGATCAAATTCCTTACCCACACTCTCTATCCATTCTTCACAGTAATTCACAATTGATTCAACAACTTTCTTATCAAAGGGTGAGTCTATCTTAGCGATCTTCAGCAGTTCAAGAAAAGATCTGCTTCCGCCTGCCTTGCACAGATTAAGATAATCTGTCCATGCAATGTCGCGGTCGTGATTGCTCTTTCTCCAGAACTGCAGTGCGCAGATCTGCGCAAGGCAATAGTCTATGTAATAAAACGGCATCTTGAATATGTGTCCCTGCTGAAACCAGAATGCGCCCCGTTCAAGGAATTCATTCTCTTCGTAATTCATATACGGACGGTATTTTCTCTCGATCTCCCTCCACTTCTTTTTTCTGTCTCCGGGAGTCGCTTCGGGATTTGCATAAACATAATGCTGAAACTCATCCACCGAAACGCCATAAGGAATAAAGCTTATTGCTCTGCTAAGATGCGCATATAAAAACTTTTCCGTGTCTTCTTCAAAGAAAAGCTGCATCCACGGCCAGGTTATGAATTCCATGCTCATAGAATGTATCTCGGCTGATTCCATGGAAGGAACCCTGTATTCCGGCAACTCAAAACTTCTGCTTTCAAATGCCTGAAATGCATGCCCCGCTTCATGTGTCAGAACTCTAATGTCGTCGGATGTTCCGTTCATGTTTGCAAAAATAAACGGACTTTCATGATCAGGAATGAATGTACAATACCCTCCGGCTGCCTTATCTTTTCTGTTATACAGATCGAGAAGTTCTCCTCCGGTCATGAATTTAAAAAATTTACCCGTCTCTTCCGAAAGATCATCATACATTTTCCCGGCTTTCTCCGTTATCCATTCGGGCCTGCCTTTTGGTACGGGATTTCCTCCTTTAAAGCTGTATCCTTCATCATAATAATGCAGCTTGTCTATTCCTATCCTCTGCCTCTTCATTTCCTTCAGCTTCTGTGATAACGGCACAATGAATTCCTTGACTGAATTCCTGAAATCTGAAACTTCCCTGCTTGTATAATCCGTCCTTCTCATTCTGTCGTAACCGAGCTGCGTGAAATTCTCATAGCCGAGCTTCTTTGCCATGCCAGTCCTTACCTTTACAAGATCATCATATATTCTGTCAAGAACTTTTTCATTTTCCTCAAAAAATTTCCATTTCGCTTCGGCTGCATTTTTTCTTACCTGCCTGTTCTGCGACTGTAAAAAAAGCGCCATGCCTGATATGTTTCTTTCCTCGCCTTCAAATTTTATACTGGCTGAAGCTATTAGCTTAACATATTCACTGACAAGCTGATTTTCTTTTTTCAGATCATCTATGATCTCAGGACTGAATGTTTTAATGGAAAGTTCTGCCAGTCTGAATAACAATGCGCCTGTTTTTTCTTCTAATTCTTTTCTGTATTTTGATTCAAGTAATGTCTTATAAAGCCTGTTTATTATTCCGGCATATACAGGACCAATATTATCGAAATATTCATGCTCGTCATCATAAAATTTATCCTTCGTGTTTACAGTGTATCTTATATTCGAAATGTTCCTCATGGATTCAAATCCTTTTCGAAGCATGTTTATTTTTTTTAATATTTCAAACTGCGCTTCTGCACTGTCTGAATTTTTAAACTCGCCGATCAGCATGTCAAAATCCAATTCCAGTTTCCTGATGTCCGGTCTTACATATTTGTATTCATTAAATTTTAAAGCCAAACCATTTTCCTTTCTGTATATAATTATTTATTAATTTTCTTAAACCTTTATTATACTCAACTCACT
>CAZLOL010000348.1:2358-3531 GCA_964561045.1 uncultured Ignavibacteriaceae bacterium
TTCTGTATATAATTATTTATTAATTTTCTTAAACCTTTATTATACTCAACTCACTAAACTCACTAAACTCAATAAACTCACTAAACTCACTAAACTCAATAAACTAATTCCCTAAAGTATACTTCGTCAGCGCTTTCATATACTGCGCCCTCTCAAACGCGCTCGGATCGGTAACTTTCTTCTGACTCATGCTGCCTATCATTTGCGCGACTGATTCATATTCTTTTTCAGTCAGCCAGTTTATCATATCGCTTTCGATGGTCTTTAAATATCCGATGCCGTTGCGCAGTAAGGTCGAACAGAACATTGTCACATTTGCACCGACCAGTAATATTTTAATTGCATCCTCTCCAGTGTGTATCCCGCCGGTTGCTGCAAGATCCGCATGTAACTTTCCCTTAAGTATCGCTATCCATCTCATCGGAAGCCTCATTGCGGCAGGACTGCTTAAAAGTAAATTCGGAAATACTTCAAGCGTTTCCAGATCAATATCCGGCTGATAGAATCTGTTAAAGAGTACAAGAGCATTTGCGCCTGTGTCATCAAGCCGCTTTGCCATGTTTGCCATGTTGGAAAAGAAAGGACTTATCTTTATTGCTACCGGAATCCTTATGCTTTCTTTTACTGATTTGAGAATGTGCAGATATGTCAGCTCTACTTCTTCACCTGTTAAATTTATATTAGTAGGAATATAATAAACATTCAGCTCAAGCGCATCAGCGCCTGCCTGTTCCATCTTCTTTGCATAATCCGTCCAGCCGCCTTCAGTGGAGCCGTTAAGGCTTGCAATGACAGGTATGTCAACTGCCTCTTTTGCTTTCCGGATATGTTCGAGATATTCTTCCGGTCCGATCCTGTATTCATCCTGTTCCGGGAAATATGAAAGTGATTCAGCGTATGCCTCTGTACCGAAAGTCGTTAGATGATCAAGTTCGAGTTGCTCAAGTTTGATCTGCTCCTCGAACAGCGAATAGATCACAAGCGCGCCAGCTCCGCAGTCCTCCATTTTCTTTATGTTATCAATCTTTTCAGATAAAGGAGATGCCGAGACTACTAATGGCGACCGCAGCTCCATTCCCATATATTTTGTTCTAAGATCCATGTTCTTACTCCCTGTTGTAGTTAATAGTTAGTAGTTAATAGTTAGTAGTTAATAGTTAGTAGTTAATAGTT
>CAZLOL010000349.1:0-3530 GCA_964561045.1 uncultured Ignavibacteriaceae bacterium
TAACTACTAACTACTAACTACTAACTACTAACTACTAACTATTAACTACTAACTAAAGAGTAATATGCCATTTTATCACAAACTCGGCGAGATCCCTCAGAAGCGGCACACGCAGTTCAGACAGCCGGACGGGTCTCTTTATAAAGAAGAATTATTTTCAACAATAGGATTTGACAGCATTTATTCAAATGCATATCATATAAATTCACCTGCAAAAATAAAAGAGATCTCTCCTGAGGTTGAGATCATGAAGGTCGAAGAATGGAAAGAAGCTTCACTCAGACCTTATCATTTCAGGACAAAGCCGGCAAAAAAGGAAGGTGATGCACTCAGCGGCAGGAAGCCGATCATGTTTAACAATGATGTCGTGATGAGCGTATGCAGGCCTGAAAAGCAGATGGATTATTATTATAAGAATGCATTGTGTGATGAAGTATTTTTCATTCACGAGGGAACAGGAACATTAGAATCTCAGCTTGGTTATTTAAATTTTAAAGAAGGCGATTATATAGTTATTCCCAGAGGGATCATATACAGACTTGTTCACGATACTGATGAAGCTAGATATCTTATCTTTGAAACAACAGGACCTATCTCAACACCTTCCAGATACAGGAATGAACACGGACAGCTAATGGAGCATGCACCATTCTGTGAAAGAGATATAAAAGCTCCTGAGAAAATGGTTACGTTTGATGAGAAGGGTGATTTTATTATTAAGGTTAAGAAAGGCGAGCAGATAGTTTCCATACATTATGAATTTCATCCGCTTGATGTTGTAGGCTGGGACGGATATTACTTCCCGTGGATATTCAATATATATGATTTCATGCCTATCACCGGCAAGATACACATGCCGCCGCCGATACATCAGACATTTGCAGCTCCCGGATTTGTTATATGTTCATTTTGTCCGAGACTTCTTGATTATCATCCTCTGGCCGTACCCATACCTTATAATCACAGCAATCTCGATTCGGATGAAATGCTTTATTATGTTGACGGTAACTTTGCCAGCAGAAAGGGAATTGATTACGCTTCCATAAGTCTTCATCCCAACGGCATCCCTCACGGACCTCATCCCGGAACAGTCGAAGCGAATCTCGGAAAAAAAGAAACTGTTGAAATTGCCGTTATGATGGATACATTCAGACCGTTGAAGCTTACTAATTTTGCAAAAGAAATGAATGACCCGAAATATTATCTGAGCTGGAATGAAACAGAGCCGATAGAGCTCATTAATGAAGGACAATAGTGAGATTTGGAATTTATTCGATTTTGGATTTTAGATTTCAAAAATATATGCAGCAATATATTTCCGATTAACGAATAACGATTCACGAATAACGGGATAAACTCCTGATACAGATTTCACAGTATTTAATATTTTATCATACATTTATTCAAAATTTTTACTGTTTAAGAAGTTTTCTATAATACAAAGAAAAATATTGTTTCACAAAGCCATTTATTTTTCTTTGGTAAAGTTATTTTTTATCTTTATATTTGTATCCATTAAAATTAATAAACTAAAAAGAATGATTCATTTAAGAATCATTTTTGGAAATCAGCATTATCTATTAATCCCTTTTGTTATATAATTTCGAATGCTGATTAAATTTGAAAGGAATAATATTATTTTAATAAAATAAAAATAATATATTGCTATAAGTTCAAATTTTTTATAACTTTGCTTCACTTAAAATTCTTACTGGCTTGATTTCACAGAGGCAGCCAATTCAAATTAATTATACCCCAAAGTAATTATTTGTAAAATTCTCATTTTATTAATAAAATGGAGGTATATGTCATTTAGATCAAAAAATCAAAATTATATTTTTTCCACAATAATCTCTCACGGGATTATACAATACTCATTCGGTGATTTATTCCCCAAAGTAACTTCATTGAATAATTTAAAAAACATATTTATTAATTAATTAAAAGGGGAGAATCCCAAAATGAAAAAAGCATTTCTATTAACAGCAATTTTATTTCTTGTAACAGTAACAAATTCTTTCTCGCAATACGGACTCAGCAAAGGAAGGGTAAATTCGGTTTTCGATGCAAACTGGAAAGGATGGAATTGTGATATAGTAACATCTTCCTGCGGCGCTCATAACAATGCATACACAGGTACAATCATGGTAAATTTAGGTGGTGTACCTAACACACCTTTTTATTGCTTAGATCTTTGTACCAATATTCAATTGGGTGATTCAATTGTAGACTCTGCTTCTACTATTCCTGAGGCTATTTACATAACAAATAATTATTATCCAGCCAAACCTTCAGTTCTGGCTAATGACAGTTCAGAAGCCTGTGCTGTGCAGTTAGCCATCTGGCATTTCAGAAACGGAGTTGTAATTTCTACTACATCTGTAGATGGTACCACCGATGATGCGATCATCAGAGCCCGTGCGCAAACTATAATCGACGAAACAATAGCAAACAGCGGCACTGCTGTTATTGATCCGACACTTGAAATTAAACCGTCCGTAGATCCGGATGATTTTTATATCAGAACTCTTGATACTGCAGGAAATCCTGTTGCAGTAAGTAATATTGCTCTGTCTATTTCAGGAGGCGGATCACTTAGTCATACCACTGTAAGTACGGTTTTACCAACCGGGACATCTCCGGATGTAACAGTCACAGGTGCCAATGAAGGTAGTATAATTACAGCAACAGCAACTGTAGAAATCCCGAGCGGAATTACATACTGCGGTTTGAATGCAATCAAACAGCTTCTTGTTCTGGGAAGAACTACAACCGGATTAAGAACTACAACTACTACGTGGGGTGCATTGCCTGTTGAGTTATCTTCATTTACAGCAAATGTAATAAACAGAGATGTCACATTAAACTGGAGCACTGCAACTGAAATAAATAACTCTTCATTCCAGATCGAAAGAAAATCATTCAGTTCAAACGAATGGTCAGTTATCGGAAATATTGCAGGTAACGGTACAAGCAATATCAGTCATGAATATTCATATTCCGACAGAAATTTAATTTCAGGAATTTATACATACAGACTGAAGCAAATAGATTTCAACGGTAATTTTGAATATCATAATCTGAACGGTGAAGTTATGATCGGTACTCCGACTGAATTTAAATTAAGCCAGAATTATCCGAATCCGTTCAATCCTTCAACAACTATTAACTTCGACATACCGAAGGAAGGATTCGTTTCCTTAAAAGTTTTTAATACTTCAGGAAAAGAAGTTGCATCTTTAGTGAATGAAACTAGATCAGCCGGTTATCATTCAGTTAACTTCAACGCATCTGCTCTTTCAAGCGGAGTTTATTATTACAGGCTTGAATCAAACGGAATCACTAAAACAATGAAGATGGCTTTGATCAAATAATCTTTTTAAAATTTCATCTTTAAATGAAAAGGCGGACCTGAAAGGAGATCCGCCTTTTTTATTTCAATCCGGATATTGAATTCACTCATGTCTGTTTTTTAAGACGATTTAGCACATCCGACCAAAACGATTTAAATTGTTTGATATAAATATGGA
>CAZLOL010000350.1:0-3523 GCA_964561045.1 uncultured Ignavibacteriaceae bacterium
AGAAAATTAGTGGGATTTATTGTTGATGACAGAATGGTTGCCAGACACGGTCAGGAGGTTTATTCCGGAGATAAAAAGATTGGTGTGGTTACAAGCGGAAGTTTATCACCAGTTTTGAATAAAAATATTGGTCTGGCTTACATTGATAACGGTTATAATAAAACCGGATCGCAGATTGAGATTTTGATAAGAGACAAAAAAATTAAGGCAACGGTTACAAAGACCCCTTTCTTAAGTTAAAAGTAAAATAGTTAGAATTAAAATAATAAAGTAAATGAAAAGCATTAATATATTACTGACACAATCGTTAATACAGGATGATCTTATTTTAAAAGATAAGAACGTAATTATTCTCGATGTTTTAAGAGCTACAACGACAATGACAATTGCACTTGCAAACGGTGCAAAAGAAATAATACCGACTGAGAATATTGCTACTGCAGTAAGGGTTGCAAAGGGTTCAAAAAATTCTCTGCTCTGCGGTGAAAGAAACGGCAAGACAATTGAAGGATTCAACCTGGGAAATTCTCCTCTGGAATATACGCCGGAAGTTGTAAAAGACAAATCACTTATTTTCAGTACTACAAACGGAACTCTTGCAATTATAAAATCAAAGTTTGCAAAGATATGCATACTCTGCAGTTTTGTAAACATTTCAGCCGTAGTGGATTATGTCAATTCCATTGACGAGGATTTTACAATAATATGCTCCGGAAAACTGAATGACTTTTGCCTTGAAGATGCAGTCTGTGCTGGAATGCTTCTTAACAAATTAAGCGCAGGAAGGGATCTTGAGATGAGAGATTCTGAAATTGCTGCAATGAATCTTAGCAATGATCTTGCGATGATCCTGAATGTGCCTTCACAGGACAAAATCTTAAAAATGTTAAATATGTCAGAACACGGGAAATATCTGACACGGATAGGTTTTGCACAGGATCTTGAAGTCAGTTCCAGAATAGATTCTCATCCTTACATTCCTTTTTTAAGGAACGGGGTTATCAGATTCAAGGAACAGTTTCAGGGTGATACAGACCAGAAGTCAAAAATGAAGAGGATCAACATAGGAATCAAAAGAGAAGATGAAAAGAAGGAAAAGATAAGCGAAAAATAATTTGCCAATTTAATTTTTTAAAATGAAAAAAAGCAAAGTTTCACGCTTAAGCAAAAAAGACAATTCAGCAAAAACTGCCCCACGAAAAAGAAGAGCTTCTGAAGAAGACTTCAGCATTTCAACAGATCTGAAAAAACAATTATTAGGGTTTCTGATTTTTACTTTCGGTCTTTTACTCGGGCTGGCAATTATTTCTTATTCAGAAAAAGATCAGTCAACTCTTGAAAGACTGAGTATGATAGATATCTTCAGAAAGGAAGCTTATTCCGCTGTATATGTAACGTTTAACTGGCTGGGAATAGCAGGAGCTTATGTTTCAAACTTTTTCATAAACAGCTTTTTCGGTTACTTTTCAATTATCATCTCTGTAATCCTTTTTGCATTCGGAATTTCACTATTAAGAAAAAAACCGCTTGGAAGAACGATACAGTTCAGTATCTATTCTATAATGGTAATGATATGCCTAGCATCCTCATTCGGATTATTAAAAATCTTTGCAGGAAAAGAAAATATCTCATCCAAACTCAGCGGCACGACCGGGGATTTTTTTGCATCCGTATTTTATCAAACCCTTGGCAGTGCAGGTGCTTCTATATTCTTTGCTGTAGCTTTAGTTGTATTCTCATTATTGCTTCTTGACGGAAATCTGATAAGGACACTTGCAAGATTCAAATTATTAATTGAAAAAATAAAAGAAAATTTCCACAGGGAAAAAGAAGAGCTTATTACAGGCAAAGATCCCGGGGAATCAGAAAAATCTCTCAGAAATAATTCAATGAAAGTGGAATTAAGTCCTGAAGACAAGGAAGTAGAAGAAGCTCTGAAGAAAGAGCGGGAAAGAATTTTAAAAAATAAATACTCGAAACAGCCGGAAACATCAGCATTTGAAGAAGAGGATCTGATTAAAGTGACTGAAATAAACAGACCAAAGCAGGATGAACCGGCTAAGATTCTGATAAAGGAAAAGAAACCAAAAGAATTAAAACTCGAACCGGAATTAGTCAGCAAAACCATTTCAAAAGAATCTGCAGACGAAATAGACATCAATCCGGAAAATTCAAATGAAGTTGATAAACTGCAGAGCAGCAGAGAAGAAGATTTTGTAGAAGAGAAACTTGAAAAATATAAATATCCTAAACCTGATCTTCTGATCGAACCAACCAAGGAAGAGTTTGATTCAATATCCAATGAAGAACTGTCTGAAAACGGAAGACTGCTTCAGGCAAAACTTCTGAAGTTCGGTATAGAAGTTGAAAAAGTTTTTGCAACTCCCGGACCTGTTGTTACATTATATGAACTTGTGCCGGCAGCAGATGTAAAACTTTCCAAAATAGAATCTCTACAGGATGATATTGCTCTTGCAATGAAGGCAAAAGGGATTCGAATGATAATTCCGATTCCGGGAAAGGGAACTGTAGGTGTTGAAATTCCAAACAGAAAGGCGCAGCTTGTAAGAATAAAAAGTTTATTCGTTTCACAGAAATTCAACGACAGTAGAAAAAGTTTGCCTGTGGCATTCGGAAAGACCATTGACGGTGAAGTATTCATAGATGATCTTGCAAAGATGCCGCATCTTCTTATCGCAGGAGCAACGGGCTCCGGAAAAAGCGTAGGTATCAATACTATCATAGCAAGTTTACTTTATAAGCTTCATCCTTCTGATCTGAAATTCGTTATGATAGACCCGAAGAAGATAGAACTCAGTTTATATTCAAAATTGAAGAAACATTTTCTTGCCACATCCACTGACATAAATGAAAGCATTGTTACTAGTCCTTCGAATGCAGTTTCTGTTTTAAAAAGTGTTGAGAGTGAAATGGAAACCCGATACGATAAGCTGGCAAATGCAGGCGTGAGAAACATTGAATCATATAACCTTAAATATTCAGAAGGAAAATTAAAAGACAATGACGTCATTCGTCATAAGAAAATGCCTTTCATAGTTGTTATCATAGATGAGCTTGCAGATCTTATGATCACCGCAAAGAGAGAGATCGAAGAACCCATTGCCAGAATTGCGCAGATGGCAAGAGCAGTTGGAATTCACTTAATAGTTGCTACACAGCGACCATCTGTGGATGTAATTACCGGTGTCATCAAAGCAAACTTTCCTGTCAGAATAGCTTATCAGGTTGCGTCGAAGATAGATTCAAGAACTATACTTGATATGGGAGGAGCGGATCAGCTGCTTAGAAACGGTGATATGCTGTATTTATCAGCCGCATCATCCAAGCCTATCAGAATTCAGAATGCACTTATCACAACAGATGAATGTGAAAAGATCGCCGAATTTATAGAAGACCAGCAGGGATTTACAAAGCCATATCTTTTACCTTCTATAATAGAAAAGAAAACTTCTTCTTACGGAGATATGGATGACCGAGATGAATTGTTTGAAGAAGCTGCAAA
>CAZLOL010000351.1:0-3520 GCA_964561045.1 uncultured Ignavibacteriaceae bacterium
GTGTAAGTCCTGTATCCGTCACTCTTCCCGTTATTACGATATCAGCTCCCTGCTTCAGACATTCGACAATTGCTTCCGCTCCGAAGTAAACATTCGCACTCAGAACTTTTTCCTTAACCGTCTTAACACTTTCTCCCGTTTCCATATTTTTTAATTCAACTCCTCCTGATACTAGTTCGTCTATATTATCCAGAATATTATCCCCCATCACAACACCGATCTTCAATTCCTTCACTCCGATCTTTTTTGCAACAGCAAAGATAGCGTTACGGCAGGCAACAGGATTCACTCCGCCGCCGTTTGTAATTACTTTGATATTTTTTTCTTTGATAACAGGAAGAAGTCTTTCCATTAAAGGCGGGATATCGCGGGCATAACCAAGATTAGGATCCCTTAGCTTTTGCTTCTGCAAAATTGACATCGTGACCTCTGCAAGATAATCCATCATAATGTAATCTACAGGTCCTCCGGTCGCTTGCTTGTACGGAGCATCTACAAGATCTCCCCAGAATCCCTGTCCTGAAGCAATACGTATTTTTTCTTTCATTAATAAATTTAAATTTTAACAAATTACTTAAATAATCTGTGTGTAACAATTTAAAAGCTTAGTTGATTTTTTTTCATATTATATATCCGTCCTGAACTTTTCCTATTAAACCTTAACATCTTCTATTTTTTTATCATAAGTTTATACCGCAATTTGACAGGTAAAAAAACTTCCTCACTTTTTCAAAAAACTTTCTTTGGTAATACACTCTGTCTTTTCTATTTTTGTTCAACAAATTTAATTAAACACTTTGTCATAAATTTTAAAACAAAAGGAGACATCAACAAATGAAAAATCTTAAACCAAAAATTCTTATCACTATTCTTGTAATTTTAATTTCAGCTGACTTATTTGCTCTAAATGCTTTCGGAGATTCGAAGTCCAAAATACGGGAGTTACATCAAACAGAGTCTTCAATATTGATCAAAACCCGTTCTGACAATAAACTTTTAGCAGATAATTTTAATCGATCCTCATCTTTAAACCGGGTCATAGCAGAGCTGAATTTTATTGTTGAGCATCCGGAGGCTTTTTTAAGGGTTTCAGGCTATAATGTTTATCCTGATTAAATAAACTTTCATTTAAAAACACATTTATAATAAACAAATCATTTCATCAAACTAAAATCACAAATAAATAATCTAAAACCAAACAAAAAGGAGACAACACAAATGAAACACGTAAAACTTTTCACTCTTATCGCTTTAGCAGTACTTTTAAATGCAAGCTTATCCTTTACGCAGGATATGAGACCGCCGGCACCATTGCAGAATGAATTCTTTGACGCTATGGTCGGAAACTCTTCCGGAGAATCAGTAATGAACGGTCAGACTTATGAACAGAATGTTTCTATTCAATGGGATCTGAACCATCAATTCCTGAAAATATATCTTACCGGAGTAAACAAATCAAACCCCCAGGATAAATATGAAGGACTTGGAATATATGGCATTGATGCAAAAGGCAATGTCAGAACATGGTGGTTTGATGTATGGGGAGCTGGAAGTGTATCAACAGGCACCGGAACAATATCGGGAGAGAAGATGCAGACAACCGAAGATAGTCCGTATTATCATTCCAACAACACATTTGAATTCAGGGATAATACGATGTTTATCAAAAGGCAGGGTTCTCTCAAAACTCCGGACGGAAAGGAAATTTCCTTCGATGAGACTTTAAATTTCAAGAAGAATAAATAACAGTTGTCTCCGATGACTGCAAGCCTGACAGGTTTAATTCCGCAAAGGAAAACTGTCAGGCTATTTTATTTTTTCACTGATCTTAAGAAGCAACCAGTCTTTGGAATTTGTAACTGATTTCTCAATTTCATTTTTCAGAAAAGGAAGTTCTTTTAAATTATCATTTGCTATAAGTTTTATAAATCTGGAATAGAAAATTGCAAAGCTTCGGTGAGAATTTCTGTGCGCTTCAGCATAGGTCTTGTCATTCTCAACCATGTGACGGTAAGTATCTGCAAATGACAAAGCGGTTTCGAAATCTTTCAGCTCATAAAATATTTTCATCATCAGTATCTTGATATCATGTTTAGTCAGAAAATGATCATTCTTAACCTTCTGCAGTTTTCTTAAAGCGCTTTCGAATTCCTTTTTATCATAATCAAGTGATGCACGCGCCCAGGCAGAAAGACTTTCGCGCTGCTCCGGGATGAGATTCTTTTCATGCTCATTGATAAATTTTTCCATCCAGGAATACCTGCCGATTGTTTGTGCAGTCAGAATAATATTCCGGTAACTGTTCATATTCATATACCCATTCTTATCATTTATGATCAGATCTTTGGCAAGCATTTCTTTATGTATCTCGTGAAGCTCCTCAGCAAAGTGTTTATGTCCGCTGACAAACTTTCTTATGCAGAAATTCTGAAGACTTACCATTATTGTGAACCTGTTCTCTTTATCAAAGTAATGAATATTCTTCATCGCAAGCTTCTTGTATTTAATATAATCCTCATCGTTGAAATTCAGAAAGCTTTTGAATCTCACATAAAATAATTCAAACACGGGGAAGAAATCGGGAGACTCTTTTTTCAACATCTTTGAAACAGATTCGAGATCTATTGTTTCAAGAAACTGCATAACTATGTTCGCTTTACCGGAATACATAGAAGTTAATCCTACAAGTAAATTATAACCTATGTCAAGCAGATTAATGAGCGAATCGTATACTATATACTTCTGAATGTTCTGCATAGACTCCTGCTGCTGCTTTATCAGACTGTGGAAATCCATATAGTAATTTATTTTCTCAAGCTCGAGTTTATATCTGTTCCTGAAATATTCTATGTCTATTTTTTCTTCTGTATTGTTAAATGAAACATCAAGCTCGGAGGATATCAGTTCGAAATGATTAATAAGTCTTTTCTCTCTGAACATTTTCAGTTTTTGAAGATCTTTTGAATATCCGCTTGATCTGAATACATTGTAATTTAAATATTCTTCTGCAAGCTTTTGAAGAGTAGAAGATAATTTACGCATTATCGAATCATCATACTTCTTTCCACGATAGAGTTTATTGAAAAGAATACTCCGTTCAAGACTTTTGTTTTCAAAACCAGGATAATATTTCTTTATCTCATCGTAAAATCTCAATACGTATTTTCCCTCCTTGTTGAAAAAAGGAGAATCAACAAATTTTCTGAATTCCTTTATTTCATCCTTTGATAAGGATCTCAGAATGGAAACAAGCTTAGAGTTGAACATTAATCAATTTTAGATTTTGGATTTATTTTCAACAAACACCTTTCACCTTCCAACTTTCAACTTCCACCTTCCAACTTTCAACTTTTAACTTTATATAAAAAAACCGGAACTCTTTCAAGCTCCGGCATTAATTCTTAAATCCTGATTCTCAATTCCTGATTCTCACATCAAATCATCAACATCCGAATATTTGAACTTGAACGCATCTGCAACACCTTTATATACGATCTCGCCATTTATCATATTTAAACCT
>CAZLOL010000352.1:0-3504 GCA_964561045.1 uncultured Ignavibacteriaceae bacterium
TTACCAAAAGTCATTATCTACTAACTATTAACTACTAACTATTAACTATTAACTAAAAGTAAGATTATGTACGAAACCACTCCCGCATACACACCTGCCACTACGTCATCCATCATCACACCAAATGCTGTATGCAATTTATCAAAATATTTTGCCGGTTGAATTTTTGTAATGTCAAAAAACCTGAAAGCAAGAAAACATACTGCTAGACTTAACAGGTCTGCTGTTCCCGGTAAAAGAATCAGAACTATCAGAACCGATATCCACATTCCAACTGCTTCATCTATTACAACTACGGACGGATCATCTCCGTATCTTTTCATCATTGTTTTTGCTGTGAAGATTCCTGATACGAATGAGACTATAATTAGCAATGAAAGCATCAATGGATCATGAAATATTCCCAGATAAAAAATGGCGAGTGCTGCAAGACTAGCAACTGTCCCGCTTGCCGCAGGGAAATATCCGGTATAAAAAAAGCTTGAAGTAATATCTGAAATAAAATCTATCTTTACATTCTCATCAATGATCTTTTTCTTTTTTACAAATCTCATTTGCTTTCAGCAGGATTTACTGCAGCTTTTTCTTTTTCAAAAAAATATGAAATACCCGTATAAATTGTTATTAATGTTACAAAAAGCATTAGATAAATATTCAGGTCTGAATAAAGAAACTCACTGATCTGATTTTTTACGTTCTCCGGAATTTCAAAAGAAAGCAGACATACAAGTATTACAATTAAAAATATATAAGTCATCTGAATGAAAGTTTTTGTCTTGGCAATGAAAGATGTCCTCAGAGTTTTGCCTTTAGCTTCCTGAATGGATCTCAGCAGCGTGATCACAATATCCCTTATCACTATAAGTATTACCATCCATAAGGGCATAATACCCAGTTTATAAAATCCAATAAAAGCAATTGATGTCAGTATCTTATCTGCAAGCGGATCAAGAAATATCCCCGCTTTGCTTATCTGTCCGTATCTCCTTGCATGCCAGCCGTCATACCAGTCGGTTGTTACTGCAATGAAAAAAACTATAAGCGATAATTTCTTATAGAAATGATTTTCCGAAAGAAACAGATACAGAAATACAGGTGCAAGAATTATTCTGAGCAACGATAACTGATTAGGGAAAGACATTCTCTTGATTTGGAATTTGGGATTTTGAATTTGGAATATTATATAATATAATGTTTTAACTTATACACTTTTCACTTTAGTTTTGAATTCCGATATCTCACTTCTCACTATTGACGTCTTATATTTAACGGTAAACGATTAACATTTAACATTTAACATTTAATAATTAACGTTTATCGATTAACTATTAACTATTAACTATTAACGTTTATCGTCTCACGTTCTTTCAATTATTGTCGCCATTCCCTGCCCCACTCCAATACACATTGTAGCTAATCCGAATTTTTTATCCTGCTTTATTAATTCATTCATCAGAGTTATGATAATTCTCGACCCGCTGCTTCCGAGCGGATGACCTAAGGCAATTGCTCCTCCGTTTACATTTATTATTTCCTGATCTAGTCCGAGTTCATCTATACATGCCAGACTCTGCGCGGCAAATGCTTCATTGAGTTCTATCAGATCTATATCTTTCAGCTTCATCCCTGCTCTCAGAAGAGCTTTATTTGTGGAAGGTACGGGTCCTATGCCCATGCATGAAGGGTCTACCCCGGCAACTGCCGAAGAGACATATCGTGCTTTAGGCTTAAGATCATATTTTTTTACAAAATCTTTTGATGCGATCATAATAAGACTTGCGCCGTCATTTATACCGCTTGAGTTTCCAGCCGTTACAGTTCCGCCTTCCCTGAATGCAGGTTTAAGTTTTGCAAGCTTTTCCATTGTAGTATCGAATCTCGGGAATTCATCAGCATCAAAAATTATTTTATCTTTCTTTGACAATATTTCCACGGGCATGATCTCATCTTTGAACCTGCCGGCTTCAATTGCTGACTTTGCTTTTATCTGTGAGTTCAATGCAAATTCATCCTGACGCTCCCTCGTCACATTATACTTCTCTGCAACATTTTCAGCCGTTTCTCCCATTGAATAAGGATAATACAATTTTGCAAGTTTGGGATTTGTAAATCTCCAGCCGATTGTAGTATCGTACATCTCGGCTTTTCTTCCGTATGGCTCGGAATTTTTTCCAAGTACAAACGGAGCCCGTGTCATGGATTCAACTCCTCCCACAAGATAACATTCACCTTCACCGTTCCTTATTCCTCTTACACCGTCAACAAATGCCTGCATACCGGAAGCGCATAACCTGTTTACCGTAGCGCCGCCTGAAGTAACCGGCAGACCGGCAAGAAGTAAGCTCATTCTGGCTACGTTTCTGTTTTCCTCTCCCGCACCGTTTGCATTTCCAAGTATCACATCCTCAATTTCTTCCGCAGATATATTTCCCGGTTCAAAATTTCTCTTTACTATTTCTTTAATAAGCAATGCCGCCATATCATCTGGTCTTACATCTTTCAATGCACCTGCATGCTTCCCTATTGCGGTTCTTATCCCGTCAATAATATAAACTTCTTTCATGTATTATTATTAACCCTTTCTTAATTTTATTTTACTTGTGCTTAATGAATTTTAAATTTCAAGAAGATTCTTACTTAAACTAAAATTATATTCGGAAACATTTTCAGAACTTTCATTATTATTTGAATGTAATAATATTAAATTTCAGTATTATTCCCGCATTAAACAATTCGCTAAACTCCAAAAATTTGTATGATCCGGATTAAGTCTATTTACAGTACTCTTTATAAACTATCATATAATCATAAATTATTTTTCCTGCATCTTCACGCATATCAATTTCAAGTTCATTATTTGAATATACCTTATCTGCATATTTCCAGACTTTACAAAAATCCTTTTCCATAGCTTTCTGTGCTTTAGCCAGTGCTTCTATAATTGAATAAGTGTAACTCCCGCTGTTTTTTATTCTTGCCTGCTTTAAGAAAAGGATTGCCTTGCCGACATCAAAATAATTATCAAGCGCCATTAAATATCCGATCACAAATAATTCATTCGCATTGATCTTGAAAATATCTTCTTCCGAGATCTGCCTTTTGTGTATGAGAGTATTATAGATCTCAGCGTTGGACTTACCGTCTATGCTCCAGCCAAGCGCATTTATTAGTGCGGCTTTTACATCCGCAGGATTGGATTTGTCATGTAAATAATCCGCAAATTCCTGATTCATCACCCCGGTCTGTTCGGCTTTTAAGACTATATCTATATCAGTATATTTTTCGTGAAAAGGAGTTGAAGTAAGAGGTGAATCAGCTCTTACTGTGTGCGGCAATATGATCACAATTGCAAATATTAAAAGTATTGTTCTCTTCATTACATTTATATAAAATTTAATCAAATTAACCAATTCATTATACTTTTAAAACCAATATTATTGTGCATACATTGTTCAATGTTCAATGTTCAATGTTCAATGTTCAATGTTCAATGTTCAATGTTCA
>CAZLOL010000353.1:0-3488 GCA_964561045.1 uncultured Ignavibacteriaceae bacterium
TTACTTTTAATAAGGATATAAATTCTTATCAGTCACCTGACCGTGCAAATAATCTTCGGTTTATTTATCACAAAGGCGGATTTACAGCTGAGCCGCATTGACTGCATCCGGAGAATTTAAATGGAGAGCAAGATTTCATTATAAGCTTACAAGTAATCCATATCAGAAACTCGGTCCGTGGAAATATTATGAGAATTTTGTTCCGCTTCCAATCAGGAGTTTCAGTCCTTCAATTCATTCAGGACACGCACTGATTGTAAATATTAAAATGTTTATGCTTGGAGTTTCTCCTTCTGTGTTTGATTAATAAATGTATTCTGAAATGAAGATAATTTAAACAGGAAAAATATTCTGTTTTCAACTTTTTTCGCCGTTCCTCTAGAGGATCGGACACCATGCTTTTCTCTTCATTTCATTTTCTTATTTTATCATTTAAACAAAATATTTTACTCACCATTCAATGTGTATTGAACTCTCCGTATTTATATCAAACAAATTAAATAGTTTTGGACGGATATGCATCTTGATGGGGATTTCCTTCGGTTTTACATTAAAATTAAATTTCAAAATGAATAAATTCATATACTTACTGCTAACTATTAAATATTAACTTAATGAACAACAAACTTATCTTATCTGTATTCATACTCTTAAGCTTGGCTTTAATATCCTGTTCTTCATCGAAAGAAGAAGCACCGAATACATCAAAAGCCTCTCTGACAAATACACGATGGGTTTTAAGAGTTTTGAATGATAAAAAAATATTTACGCCTGAAAAAGGAAAGGAAGCATTTATTTCTTTAAGCAAGGACGGGAACAAAGCAAACGGAGTAGGCAGCTGCAATAATTTTTTCACCACTTATACATTAAGCGGAAAGAATCTGAGCTTCGGACCGGTGGCATCCACTGAAATGTTCTGTCAGAATGGTATGGAAACTGAAACTGCATTCTTTAAAGCTCTGAGCAATACCAGGACTTACAAAATCAGCGGTAACTATCTATACTTATCCGACTCGTCAAAAGTGATCGCTAAACTTGAGGCAGTTTTTCTGAATTAAATTTCACATGCTTATTAGTAGGGATAAAAAGGGCACGGTAAAGATAACAGTTTTATTGTAATATCATTCGGCTTCATATTCCGGTAAAATATTCTTTTAAATATCTGTTGAAAAGAGTTTTTAAAAAGAGCTCAATTTGTCTTTCTTTTCTTTAAGCTTACAATCAGAACTATAGACGATAGTATAATTCCGATAAATATCACATAAGGTATTTTCAGTATATCATTACTTTCACCGGTGTCAGGAAGATTTTCAGATTTGCTCCTGCAGGTCAGCTTTTCCGGGTAGGCAGATGCTTCATTTCTGTAATCTTCGGGAATGTTCCTTAAGAAATCAACTTTGTTATATGAAGTTTCAATCAGATCCCTGTTAGCCCGGGAAGAATATTCACTCATAAACGGATTAACGTTTCCCTCCATGCTTGAATTAATATCTATCATCTTTACCGGAGAGGAGCAATTGAAATCAAGTCTGGCAAATTCTATGTTTTTAATTCCTGATTCATCATAAGTTTTAAAATATACCGTCATATTTTTTATATCATAAACTATGGACCATTTGGTAGATGAGCCCTGACTTACTCTGTTTAATATTTTAAATCCGTAGTCAACCGCATTGCCGTTTGCTTCTTTTGAATAATTATTTACCATGGAACATGCTCTTGCAAACCTGTCAAGTGAGCTTCTGTCATCAGTGAAATCTTCCGTTCCGCCAAATTCTTTAAGTGTGTTAAGATACTTTAATGATTTTTCATAAGTATCATTGGTAAGAGCCCTGAACTTCATCGTTTCGCCCGAATGCTGTACAAGCCTGCCATCGAGAAATTCAATGCTTGCCGTGTTTCCGTATTTATCAGAAATTAAATAATGCACCGGTACGGCGCTTTCCGGGATTCTTAAAAGCTTATCAGTGTCAATTACTTCCTGTATGGTCTCACAGTTATCAAGCTGATACTGAATCCATTGAAGTATACCTCCCACTGTTGCTCGCGTATCCTGTTCAGGATATTTTGTTTCATCAAGCCACATGAGTTCGATCACGAGTCCGGCTTCATTCATCCCGCCGGTCGGGAATTCCCTGCCATACTGATTGAAAGTTACACTTCCGTATTTCGAAACCCATTCTGCAGGCGAACCTTTTTTTGTAAAAGCAGTTTTGACTACATCCCTCTTGTTTACAAATACGATCCCGTCACCGGCTGTCCAGTCATAATTTCTGCCGAAGACAAGTTCATCTCCGGTGTGTATGCAGAAAGTAGTACAGCTTATTACGGGATCTGCCGTGATAATAATCATCAGAATGATAATTAACGGAATGAATATTTTCTCTTTCATGATGTTTATACTTATGTTTAATAAATTTATTTTTAATAAAAATCATGCATGAATTAGTTACGGATTATTTTATCATAAGTTGACCTGAAATACAAAATAATGAAAATATATTAACTGAATTTAAATAATCATCAGGCCGGACAGGTTAAAATTCTGTCACTTAAAAGAGGTTTGAATAAAATGACAGAGATTTGTAAGTTGTGAATAGTTAGTAGTTAGTAGTTAGTAGTTTGTACGTTTTGTTTATTTGTCATTTGAAATTTGTAATTTGAAATTAAAAAAAATCGGGGTGTAGATCAGTTGGCTAGATCGCACGTCTGGGGGGCGTGAGGCCGGCAGTTCGAGTCTGCCCATCCCGACTTTTCCTTTCAGAAATTCTTATCCGCATTACCTAAAAATGGAAAAATTCAACGCTTATTCCGGAAACATTCTTAAAAATATTTCCGGTTTAAAACACTTCACAGTACGAGATCTTCCAATTACTGAGCGTCCGCGTGAGAGACTGATTGAACACGGCGCGGGCAAACTTTCATCTCCGGAAATACTCGCATTGATTTTAAATACCGGCACGAGAGGCGAATCAGTAATGATGCTTTCGCAAAAATTAATAATGCATTTCGGTTCACTTAACGGAATAATGAATGCTTCAATAGAAGATTTAAAAAATATCAAGGGTCTCGGTGAGGCTAAAGCTGCAAAACTGGTTGCATGTTTTGAAATTGCAAAAAGAGCTTCAAAAGAAGCGAGAGAGCAAGAAAGAGTAAATGAAAACGAGAGAAAAAAATATAATTCCGTTACATCACCGGAAGAAATTTTTAAAATAATCAGAGAAAAAGTCAGCAATTTCTCCAAAGAACACTTTTATGTAATATCTCTGGATGTCAGAAATAATTTTATAGGTTTGGATGAAATATCGGTCGGAACGCTCACAGCAAGTCTTGTCCATCCGCGCGAAACATTCGAATCAGCTATAAAAAGACATGCAGCACAGATTATCATCGCTCATAACCATCCTTCAGGCGAGACTGAGCCGTCTGAGGATGATCTTAAAATTACAAAAAGACTTGTTGATGCCGGTAAAATAATGGGAATTGAA
>CAZLOL010000354.1:0-3481 GCA_964561045.1 uncultured Ignavibacteriaceae bacterium
TGAAAAAATTAGTATTCATATTTTTTCTGATCTCTTCAAATATTCTTACAGGGCAAGTGACGCAGGAATGGGTTGCGACTTATAGCGGAACCGGGGTTGGATATAATACACCAAGAAAAAGTGGAATTGATATAGACGGAAACTATATAGTAGCCGGAAGCAGCGACAGCACTAATGGTTATGACTATATTATTCTAAAATATAATCCTTCGGGAATTCTCTTGTGGAAACAGAGATACAACGGATTGGGAAACAGTTATGATTATCTGACTGGTATGGTTCTGGATGATTCGGGAAATATATATGTGACAGGTGAAAGTAATGAAGGAACAGTGAGAGGAGGGATAAACTGGGTAACAATTAAATATAACAGAAATGGTCAAATGCTTTGGAAAAGAAGCCTGAACTGGATAGCGAGTAATACCGATGAACCCTTTGGAATGAATATTGATAATCACAGAAATATATATGTTGTAGGATTTGGAAAAACAAGTTCCATTTACAGGCAAATGATAACAATAAAGTATTCTTCTGATGGAGATTCTCTTTGGGCTAAAGTTTATCGATCTTCTCTTACAACTCATGACTGGGGATATTCTGTTGTAACAGATGACTATGATAATGTTTATTCTTCAGGATATGGAATAATTCCAACGGGCAATGAAATAGTAACAATCAAATATGATACACAAGGAAATGAAAAATGGATTAAGAAATATCCTACTTACTACGGTGATTTTTTAAGGCCGACTTTTTCGGCAATTGATAGTTCTCTCAATCTTGTAGTAGTTGGCTATAGCTATACTGAAAACTCAGATTATGATTTTGTAACTCTTAAATATTCACCGTATGGTGAATTATTATGGAGCAGAATATTTGACAGAGGATTAGATGATTATGCAAACTCCCTTTGTTTAGATAAAGAATCAAATATACTTATTGGTGGATCTACTGTTGATTCAAATTTTCAAGACTATTTGATCTTAAAATATTCAACAGGTGGGAATTTGGTTTTGTTGAAAACTATAAATGGTGAAGCCTCTGTGACTGATGTAGTTTATTCAGTTATATCTGATTCAATGAAAAATATTTATGTAACAGGATTTACCCAGTCATTTTCAAACCATTTCGACTATCTAACAATTAAGATGAATCAATCAGGAAAAATAATATGGTCAATAATTTATAGATCTCTTTATGATAATGATGCGAGATGCATAAATTTAGACAATAATGGATGTATTTATGTTTCCGGCAGCGGAGGTTCTTCAGGTGGAAATTCTGGAATTGTATCAATTAAATATTCTCAACTTACTGGAATCATAATTAGTGAGAGAAATATTGTTGACGAATTTCAATTAAGTAATTTCCCGAATCCATCTAATTCAAATACGGAAATAATAATCAGAATTCCAAAAGGTAATTTTGTGAAAGTTACAGTCTATGATATTTCAGGTAAAGAAATTGAAACATTATTCGATGAGTTTAAATACAAAGGTGAGTATAAATTTATTTTCAATGGAAATAGATACTCAAGTGGAATTTATTTTTATTCTTTGATATTTAACGGAACTATTGTCAAATCAAACAGAATGCTTATAATAAAATAACATCTTTGTGATTAGAAGTCCGCCATAAATATTGAAAGTGGGCGAAGACGTATATAGTGAACCCGGCAAGATTATACTTATAAGAATCTTAAATAATAGGATTCTGTTATTCCCTTTTTGGTGAGAAATTTTATAAAACTTTTTTTAATATTTAAATTCTTAAAGGAAAATGGAAACTCAAATTATTATAAATTTAGCACTTTCAATTCTTAATGTAATGAAAAGATGCATTCTTATTACATTATTAGTTATTATATCATCATTACTGTCATTAAATTATTCTAAAGCTCAAACTTATTTAACTGATGGTCAAGTGGTTCCAGTATTTAATCCAGCAGAAACAGATTCAACAAACAGTAATATTTACTGGGACCTTACAGAAATAAATAATTCTAATAACCGACTGGATGTTGGAGTAGGAGTAACTCATTATGAAGGTAGTAATACTAACTATATAAACGGTAATTGGTATAAAAATGAAACTAATAGTAACTTTAATTCAGAAATATCTGGAAATAGATTTATTTACTTAACAAATACATCGAATACAATTAATGGTTTTATTTTTTCAAAACTTGACACAACGAAGAAAAATGCAGTAGTTACAAGAGGAAATGGTGATATTGAAGTATATTCAAATATTAATGGAAGTATAGATTCCCGAATTCAGAATTTCATCGTAAATGGTAAAGTTTTATGTTCCGGAAAATTTTCAACAGATACACTTGAGGATGTAGCAGTACTTTCATATTCTGGTGATACTGTCAAGATATATTATGGAGAAGGAAACGGAACATTGGGTACAACTCCATATAGATATTCCGGAATTCATCCTGATAAATTGATGCTCGGGCAATTGAGCAGCTATATATCTCCTTATTCCATTTTTTACAGTACTTCAAGTAACAGAGACGATTTAATTTACAAAGAAGGTCAATACATAAAAATATTAAAGAATACAAATAATAATACTCTTGAAGAGTGGATTACAATTGATACGGAATTTGAAGAAAATACTTTCTCAGATTTTAAAATTTCGGATTTCAATAATGATGGTTTCTATGACATAGTAACAGTTCAAAATAAATATGGAATCATTGTATATAAAAACAACAGTGGATCAAGCTTTTCAATTTCTACCGACACTGTTAACTATCCATTCTCTCATCCTCATTCTGTTTCGATAGGAGATTTTAATAAAGACGGATATAATGATCTGTGTGTCACATATCTTGACAGAATTAATATTTTCTTAAACAACAAAACTTCTTCAATGTTTAACTTTACACCGTCTTATATTTATTATTTTGATTTTCCGATTCCATTTAAAACTTATCCTGTGAAGTCTGAAGCGGTTGATCTTTATAATAAAGGCGGCTTAGCAGTTGTATTTTCAGCATACTATGATAATCAATATTTTAATCTGGATGTGGAGAATTTATTCAGGGTAAATGCATCAGATACCGATGCCATCCCTGCTCCACCGATAATCTTCAAATCTTATGTTCAGAAAAACGGCAAGAACTGGCCAAAGCTATATCTGTACAACAGAGGCGACAGGGACTTTAATAAATTCCGTATCTATAAGAAATCTCCGAACCGTCATGACTCAACCGTTTTTGTTGCTGAAACTTCTTACAATACTTATCTCGATACAACTGAAAACATAGCAATTGGTGAGACCGAACCGGATTCAACAAACTGTTTATATTTTGCAACGTGTACTGATCATACTTCTCATGAATCAATTCACTCGGATACGGTAAAATATTATGCACAGTTAGAACTTCAATGTGAATTTTGCTGTGAGAACTGCGATGCATTGACTTCGAATACAAATCCAACTGATGATCAGCAGAACCGGGATTTTA
>CAZLOL010000355.1:0-3480 GCA_964561045.1 uncultured Ignavibacteriaceae bacterium
GCTTGAGTCTGTATTTATATTTTCCGGAAGAAAGATTTCTGTCTGTGAATTCATAATAATTCTGAGATGTAGAATTACCTTGCCCTTGTAAGTATGCAATCTTATTCCATACGCCTTGTGCATTACTTCTAACTTCTCTTCGTTCTACATCGAATCCCGAGTTATTACTTTCAAATGAAGTCATCCAGTTGAGCTGAACATCATTCCCGGAAACGTTTGAAGCAAATGAACTGAGCTCAACAGGAAGCACAATATCACACGTGAATAGCCAAGCTGCGCCTATATTTCCATCGTCACCGGGACCTCCCATTACTGCAGTGCAACTGTATGCAGACAGGGCTACTGAAGCTCCCTGCAATCCATTTCCTATTCCTCCTGTTCCTACAAGCATTCCTCCTAACTGACTCCATATACCTGCTGTGCAATGGAAGACGAATGAACCGTTGAAATTTCCGCCGAACATTGCTGTATTACCATCTCCGGAGATAGATACTGATTCACCCAATATTTCTGATCCAATTAATCCGTGTTCATAATTCCAAATGCCGCCTTGTTTTTTGTATAAAAAAGCGCCGCCAATAATTTCTTTTCCAAAACCTGTATATCCGGGAGCACCAATAATAATCCTTGTAGCATCAGATGAAATCGCTACGGAGTGTCCAAAATATTCGGCAATATTAGAATTATTATTACCCGGACCGTAAAACATCCTGTCCAAAATCCAGGTATCAGCTGATCGTGTGAGAAGAATTGCTTTTCCATACAGATCTGCTGTATTGTTTCCGATTATAGCTGTATTTCCGTCACCTGAAATTGATAAAGAATAGCCGAAAACTTCTTCAAAATATGGAGTCGGATTCGCTTTTAAATTTCCCAATTGAGACCATACTGACCCGGTTCTTGAAAATGTCCAGAAAGCACCGGGAGTTAAGAACCGATTGTATTCGGGACCGCCGACAATGGCTATGGTTCCGTCGTAGTTAATAGAGAGGCTACGTCCTTGCTGTGGAAATTCTGTTGAAGCGACTGTACCTACCAATTTCCCTTCCTGCACCCATGTTGCTGCGTTATCTCGTCTGAAAAACCAAACAGCTCCTTTTCCTGTGTTATCATACGGACCACCAATAATTGCATACATACCATTTCCGGAAATTGCTACGGAATACCCCTGATTTGCATTTCCTATGGCACCTGTTCCTATTAGCTTAGGCGACTCCTGGATCCAATGACCTGAACTGTTTTTTTCGTAGATAAAGGCTGTGCCTGCTCCTCCATTATCATTAGGTGCCCCCACTATAACAATATTTCCGTCAGCTGAAACTGATACAGAGTTTCCCTGACCTGATGGTCCGTTATTTCCGGTTCCGGTTAATTTGTCTTGCTGATCAAACTGTGCCTGAGTATCAAAGATAGAAATAAATAATAATGCAGACAGAATCAAGATAGTCGTCTTGAATTTCATAAACTGAGATACTGATTTCTTTTGTAAATATGCAAATCTGAGATTTTTGTCATTCTGTTTCATAACTTTGTTCCTTCCTTTTATTATTAAGAATTATTTTGAAATTTTTTTTATTATACCTAAAGAACATTTAGAAATTTTTACTTCATAAGGATCATTCCTTTCACCGAAGATTAGCTTCCGGCTTCGATCCTGTAAAAATATACCCAGTTTCCCGGATTATTTTTTTCATTTTGGTAATATTTAATATCTCATAAAAAATTGTTTGAAATCTGATATTTGAAATTTGTAATTGAATAATCTGCCCGTCTTTTCTTTCTGATTGAGGGAAAGACGGGCATCATCCCGGCAAATTATATTCCCTGTTTTATTTCCGATTGATTTTTTCATAATATTGTTTGTTTAAATTTTCTGATACAAACATACACTAATTTGTTTTAATATCAAAAGAAACTTTTCTCCGGTTTCCTCACAAAGTATTGAGGAGAATTCAATAAAAATTATTCTTATGATTCATATTTAGCGATTTCTTAATATTCTTTGCTCACAAAAAGATTTTAATCGTCCCACAGAGTCTCTCCCGGTCTACACTCCAACGACTGAATAATTCATGCGGAATGACTCAGCGGGGACGAACTAACTCAACTATCTCAACTTACTCAACTTACTTCAAAAGCAACATACTCTTAGTTTCACTAAATCTGCCAACTGTCAAAGTATAAAAATATATCCCGCTCGCCAGCCCGCTTCCGTCAAATTCAACTTTATATCTTCCGGGACTCATATTTTCATTAACTAAATTTTTAACTTCTTTCCCAAGCGCATCATACACTTTCAAAGATACAAATCCCAAATCCGAAATTTCAAATTCCAAATGTGTAACAGGGTTGAATGGGTTCGGATAGTTTTGTGTTAATTTAAACTCATCCGGTATTTCAGAAGAAATATTATTTATATTAACCAACCCCGGGAAGTTTGCATTATAGATTGTATCCAGATAAGCTGAATATTGACGAAGCTTTGTTATGCTGTTTAAATTGCTTGTTCCCCTTGCAATTACCTGTGCAACTATGATTGACTGTGTATCACCCGGATTCATGGTAAGCGGTCCAAATCCCAGCAAGAATCTTCTGTCAGATGAACCTGACATTAGCCACCCTGTTCCGTTTACCGGGTCTCCATCATACACTCTTTTTGTTGTATCTCCGGATATTGGATTAACCCAGGAATCTCCAAGTCTCCAAAGTCCTGACAGAACCCTGTAAGTTTCAACATTAGTAATCGGATCCGCCGGCTGTGGAGTACCATTATTATATGTATTAAATATATTCATCCCTGTAAACTTGTATCCTGTCTTAACTCTTAAATTTGATGAACCCGGAGGGTCGTAATATTTCACCGTATCACTTGCATTCCCGGTTGAAATGACGGGACTTCTCAGGAGTTTTGTTCCGACAGCGGGAGGTGAAGCACCGTATATCGGATCACTGTTGGTTGCATTATATGTGAATCCTAAATTCAAATTTGTATCACAACCAATTTTATCATCTGTTGCGTCTCCAAGATCATCATCAGTCCAGAATGCAAGATATGCATTGATCCATGGAAGAGCGCTTCTGTTAATGACTTTGAATTCAATAAACTGAGCATCACCTAATCCTAAATTTGTATAACACCAGTTGGTCTGCAGTATTTGCGCCTTTAAAGAAAGTGTGCTAGTCTGTCCGGATGAATGCGGATACGCATCAGTGTAGCAGTAAAACATAGTCTGTTGTCCGAGTGCTAGCGGTCTGCCTGCGGGAGTTACATAAGCTCCCTGATAAACCGGCCAATTAAGATAATCAGAACTTGTGGTATCTCCGGCAGTAATCAAATAGATTCTGTACAAAGGATCATTCGTCCCCTGCGGCATACCTGAATTATCAACATAACCAGGAAGATAATCATAAGAGTATTCAGCAACTGCAGTCAGTGTATCATTGCCTGAAGTACATCCCATCCAGATGCCGGATGCGTAT
>CAZLOL010000356.1:0-3456 GCA_964561045.1 uncultured Ignavibacteriaceae bacterium
TTATTATTATGCTTTGACAATAAACGGTATGACACTGCACAGAAGGAGTATGATACTTCTGAAGTGAACTGTGAATTAATATAGATGGGAAGCCGTTGGCTAAAGCCAACGGCAATGAAAATATAGAAATGGTTAAATGACAGAATAGATAAATAATATTTTTCCACCGCTGTTAGTTTTCCAAATAGTTTGCTTCTTACATTTTAATTTAAGCATACTGTTTTTGCAAACTTTATGGTCACCAACAGCAATACTCTCTCCGAAGAAGATATCACAATAATTCAAAAAATCTCATTTCTGTCTGATACTTAAAACATTCTATTATATATAGCTTCTTTATTTTCACCGGACTTCATATTTCATTTCCAATCAGGTACAGCAGCTGTAAATAATTAGAAAATAATTTTTCTAAGTCGCTATCAAATTAATTTCATAAGAAGAAATTATCTATGTTAAATCAAACTGCTTCCTCGTCAGGAGCATTTTTTGTTGGTGCCAAAAGTTTGCATTTAACATTCAAAATCTTTCATATCGCTTCAGCAAAGTTTTTGGAACTCCAACAACGGCGAGAAAAAAGTTAAAGGAGAATCTCAGACAATCCTCCGAAATTAGATTCCGGTAAAACATCACACATTTCACTTTCACAAACTGCAAAAAAAATGTTTGTTTTATTAATAAACTTTTATTACATTGCAATCAATTTATGATAACTCTTTATGCATTTGAGAAAAATAATTTTACTTGCTTTAATTGTATTGAGCTTTAACACGGTCCGGTCGCAGTCGACGTGGTTCTGGCAGCAGCCATTGCCGACGGGAAATTTTCTGTATTCGGTGGATTTTGCAAATGAACTGACGGGGTATGCTGCAGGAACTGTTGGCACTATTATGAAGACAACTGACGGAGGAAGTAACTGGATTCTGAAAAATATAAATACTACAGCTTACTTATCTTCAGTCAGTGTAGCGGATGATAATTTAGTACTGGCATCAAACAGGAATATATACAGGACAAGCAATGGAGGTGATAACTGGACGCAGGTTTATACTAATTCGGGAAATATCTCAATCTTCTTAGATTTTCCAACACGCAGCACGGGATATGCTGCAGGGGGAATAGGAATAATTTTGAAATCTACAAACGGAGGAAATAACTGGGTCTCACAGACAAGTCCGATTTCACAGGCGTTCTATGATGTATCATTTTCTGATTCACTTCAGGGAATGATTTCTACATTCAGAGGTGTTCTTACAACAACAAACGGCGGAAGCAACTGGAACTATACAGATTTTAATCTTCAATCATTTGACCTTGTAGCATCCTGTTCACAAACAGACAGTAAAAATTTATTTGCAATTACGACAGATCATTATTTCTTCAGATCTACAAATGGCGGAGTAAACTGGACAAGCAGTTTATTACCGGTTGACTTTGCAAACATTCCAAGGCAATGTTCATTTTCGGACGGCAATAAAGGTTATATAGTAACCAGCTGGGGAAATATATTAAGGACAACCAATTCAGGAACAACCTGGGAGACGGATTCAACATTCCAGCCGGACTATTATCAGATTAATGTATTGTGGGGAGTTCAGGCATTGAATAACAATACAATTTTTGTTTGCGGTGCGGGAGGAATTATCGGTAAGTCAACCGACAGCGGAAACTCCTGGTTAACTACTACCGGAGGAAGTACAGATCTTGAATCGAATTATTTTGTGAATGAAACCACCGGATATACTATAGGAAATGACGGATTAATTTTGAAAACTACAAACGGAGGGACTAACTGGATTCAGCAGGCAAGTAATACTTCTCAGAAACTAAATGATGTTTTTTTTGTGAATGAGGATGTGGGGTATGTATGCGGAGATACCGGAACGGTGTTGAAGACGACGAATGGGGGGAGTGAGTGGGGTATACAGTTAGTAGGCATAAATTCAAATTTGAATTGTATTTATTTTCTTAACGAAAATTTTGGATTTGCTGCAGGGAGAAACAGTAAAATTTTGAGAACCACTAATGGTGGATTATACTGGGATATTTTAACACTAACACCAACGATACAGTTTACATCAATTCACATTTTCGATACAAATGAAGCTTTAGTAGCTTCAACAATAAATACATACAGGTCAACAAACAGTGGATTAAACTGGGCTTTGGATTATGCATTAGGAGGCGTAGATTATGAATTTACAGATTCGGTAACCGGATACAATGCCGGAGGGAGCGGATCCATTATTAAAACGACAAATAAGGGCATAGGATGGATAATTCAAAATGTAAATATATCAGGAATTATAAATTCTGTATCTTTTATTAATAACAATAATGGTTATGCTGTAAGTGAAGATGGAAATATTTCAAAAACTACAAATGGAGGATTAATTTGGACAGCTCAAACAAAATTTACAGATAACAGTTTGAATTCGATTTGTTTTGTAAATGCAAATACAGGTTACATAACAGGAAATTTTGGTACATTATTAAAAACAACTAATGGTGGTCTTGTTTTTATTTCATCAAATAATATAAATATTCCGGAAAACCATTCATTATCTCAAAATTATCCTAATCCATTTAATTCTTCTACTATTATAAAATATAATTTAAGCAATTCAGCAAAAGTTAAAATTTATCTTTATAATATAGAGGGAAAAAAAATTCTTACTATTGTTGATCAGGAACAAAATGCAGGTAGTTATGATTTATTGTTTGATGCTTCTGAATTTACTAACGGAGTTTATTTCTACTCTCTATCTATAGATAATAAATTTATTGATTCAAAGAAACTTTTACTTATAAAATAAATATTACATTAACTAAACAATAAAGTCATGAAAACATATATCTACATTATTTTTGGATTACTATTTTCAAGTTCTTTCGGTTTCTCTCAAATATCTGAAGACTATCCTTTTAAAACATATCTCGACTCAGTGAATAATTTATATGTCACAGGATTCAAAGAAATTGGAAATACAAAAGAATTATATATTGCAAAATATCCTCCAAGTTTAAATCCAAATCCAATTTGGTCTTACTATTTTAATAGTCCTAGTGGCAATGATAGGGGATTGGATATTACAGTTGACAGGGACGGAAGTACTTATGTAACCGGATATTTATTTAATAGTGAAACCAACAGCAATGATGTTATCGTTATTGCAATTCATCCTGATGGTACTTTTAACTGGAGTAAAACATTCAAAAATCCCGGAGATGACAAGGGAACTGGTATAGAAATTGCAAAAAATGGACAGGGGATTGCTACTGATATCTATATTTCAGGGTATGTTGCTACTCAGAATAACTTTAAAGATTTTTTCATAAAAAAATTTAACGTTGAAGGAGACTCTTTATGGCAGACCACCTACGGAATAAAAACCGGTGATGACATCGCAACTGATATATTAATAGATGATAATTATGCGTATGTGCTTGGATATTCTT
>CAZLOL010000357.1:0-3455 GCA_964561045.1 uncultured Ignavibacteriaceae bacterium
GACGTAGACGTCTACCGCAAAGACCTCTGCAGCGACACAAATACCTGCATGACAATTATCAGAGACACAACTTACTGTGACTCTACAGAAACGTATATCTATGAATTTCAGGTTCGGAATAATTCTTACACAAAATATTTAGAACAACTTGAAATAACAGTTGACTCACCTCAACCGCCGAATTATGTTGTTACTCTGCCGAGTACGATAAATGTTACTCCGTCAATTCCTCCGCGTGGCGCTTCACAGGTTTACAAAGTCAAACTCATCGGACCTGGAGCGGTTGCTTACGCAGAAGTGTGTTATACCCTTTCAGCTCAGTTCGAGCACGACGACTGTCCCTGGTGCTGCTTCATTGAAAACTGTATCAAGCTTCCGATCTGCAGCTGCGCTGAAGTTTTACTGGACAGTGTTTACTGTTCGGGTGATGGATACGCTTATAAATTTAAACTTCAGAATGGAACTCAGTATAATGTCACTAAGATTCAGCTGACTTCTCCGGGAAGTATTCCGGTTACTTTTGTTCCTCAGATATTTCATTTCGGTACGCCGATAACGCCGGGACAACTCTTCCCGACTTTGACAGCGCAAATGATCGGCGGTGCAGCAGGACAGACAATTCCTGTCAGGATCAAACTGTTCAGCAATGATTTCGAATGCTGTTACTTTGAATTATCATATACTCTTCCTCCGTGCGATACTCTTCTTATGAACTTAAGGTCATTCATTGAAGGAAGATATGATCCTGCTACTAATACGATGATCGGCAGCAATATAGAAGTTGAATTAAGAAACAGCTATGCGCCTTATGCGCTGGTTGAATCGTCATCCGGATATCTTAATTCTTCCGGTAACTCTGAATTAAGATTTTACAATGCGCAGAACGGAGTGAATTATTATATAGTCCTGAAGAACAGCAACTCTCTCGAAACCTGGAGCAAGTCTCCCGGTCAGAGCTTCAATAATGACCTGCTGAACTATGACTTTCTATCACACTCGCAGGCATTCGGAAGTAATTTAGAACTAATAGACTATACTCCTGTATATTACGGCATACTTTCCGGAGATGTAAATCAGGACGGTGAAATAGATCTTACTGATGTTCTGGATATTTATAATGATGCAAGTATCTTTATTACCGGAAATTCAGATCTCAATGGTGACGGAGGCACTGATCTTACGGATATAGTAATATCTTATAATAATGCTCTTGATTTTGCTGCTGTAATAAGACCTTAATTATGAATAATGATTAATGAATAGTGAGTAATATTTTCCCGTCAGAGTCTACCAGATAAAAGGGTGATTCTGACGGGATACAATAATCATTATAAGAAGAGTATCAGCATTTGATAAAGCAGTTCAGTCCGGGCGCATTGAAAAATTAATTTTAGAGAAATTATTTTGCCGGTCTAATTTATTTTAATAATATCAAACGGTTACTTGCAGCGATTTAATGAAAATATATTTAATCGCTAATTGGTTAAATTCTCCGCCACTTGCGGCGAAAATTTTTCATAAGCTTAAATTATTTTAAAAGATATCTCACGGTTTGCGGCGGGGAGTTTCAATTAAATACAGATTCATTAACTTCAAATAATTGATCATGCACAAATTTATTAATTTTGTTACAAACAATACGAATGTAAAATCCAAGTTGCCATTTGTAATGATTCTATTGCATTTTTCTTTAACATCTGTTCAGGCACAATATATTCAGGATGGAAACAAAATAGTAGGTTTTGGATCCACGGGGCTTTCAGGACAGGGAAAGTCTGTATCTTTATCCTTAGACGGAACGAGAGCTATAGTTGGCGGGAGTACCGACAACGGTGGAAAAGGTGCTGTGTGGTTCTATGAAAAGGTTGCAGGAATATGGACAGATGCTTCACCTAAACTTGTTGGAACAGGAGCAATAGGTAATGCAGGGCAAGGTACTTCTGTAGCAATTTCCGGGAATGGTAATTATGCGATAATCGGAGGACCTAATGACAATGGATCCAAAGGTGCTGTCTGGTTTTTTGAGCGTAACCTAGCAGGAACATGGATACAAATGGGAACTAAAAAAGTAGGTACGGGAGCCGGAGGGGATAGATCCGAACAAGGATTTTCCGTTTCAATTAACTACGACGGGACAATTGCAATTGTAGGCGCACCACAGGATTACTTAATTGCCATTGAGGGGGCTTTCTGGACGTTTGAAAGATCAGGAAGTATCTGGAGCCAATTTTTAAATAAAGTTCCAGGTGGTTTTGGAGATGTTGAAGCAGAACTGGGTTATTCTGTATCTATTTCTGCTGACGGAAACACCGCGATTATAGGTGCCCCTATTAGATTTGAATTAAGAGGGGGAGCATTTATATTCGCCAGATCAGTAACCGGCTGGACATACGTTTCAGGGTTTTCTGGTTTAGGATGTGTTGATGAATATTTATATTTTGGTTCTTCAGTAGCAATTTCTTCTGATGCTAGTACGGCAATTGTCGGAGCTCCTGGTTACGTCTGCAACACAGGTACTGAAATAGGAGCGTCTTTTGTATTTGTAAAAAGCGGCGGAAGCTGGTCGATGTTTGGTGAAAAGCTTGTAGGAACACCGGCTGGAGGTGTAATGCAGAGTTCAGCTTTGTCTATCTCAGGTGATGGAAATATTGCAATGATCGGAGGTTCATTCGATGGTGCATTTATTTTCAAACGCTCAGGCGGAATCTGGAGTCAGGAAGGAAGTAAACTTGTTGGATCTGGCGCTGTCGGAAGCTCATCTCAAGGTACATCTGTATCTTTATCTGCCAATGGCTGTAAAGCAATAATGGGTGGTCCGGGTGATGATGCAGGCATGGGAGCAGCTTGGATCTTTACGTCTTGTGAACTCCCGGCTGACACATCCTGCTTGAGCGTTATCAGCGATACTACTTATTGCGACTCGACAGGAACATATATTTATGAATTTCAGATACACAACAATTCCCCTACTAAATCCATAGAGCAGCTGGAAATTACAGTTGACTCGCCTCAGCCGCCGAATTATGTTGTGACAGTCCCAAGCACTTTAAATTTCTCAACTCCTATTCCACCGCTCGGAAATTCAGCTGCACAAAGAGTTAAGCTGATTGGACCGGGGGCAGTTGCAAGAACCGAAGTTTGTTATTCCCTATCAGCTCAATTCCTTCATGACGATTGCCCCTGGTGTTGTTTCATTGAAAATTGTATCAAGCTTCCGGATTGTGGTAACTGTGCTGAAATTATTCAGGACAGTATTTACTGTGTGAATGATGAATACTTCTATAATTTTACATTACAAAACGGCACACAGTATAATGTTACAAAGATACAGCTAACATCAGCCGGAATTATTCCGATAACTTTTGTTCCTCAGACATTTCATTTTGGCACAGCAATACTTCCGGGGCAGGTGTTTCCTGATTTAACCGCAAGAATACTCGGAGCAGCAGCCGGAT
>CAZLOL010000358.1:0-1359 GCA_964561045.1 uncultured Ignavibacteriaceae bacterium
ATACTTTATAATTGCCAGAAAAACATCAATTAAAACCCAAAACCCAAAACCCAATACCCAATTTAAGACCAAATCTCCCATTGTAAAAAATCTCAAAAATGAGTATTTTACAAGTTCCAAAAGAGCGGGGCGGTTAGCTCAGTTGGTTAGAGTACTACCTTGACATGGTAGGGGTCATTGGTTCGAGTCCATTACCGCCCACAAATTCAATTATCAATTATCAATGTACAATGTTTAATGTACAATGTTCAATGTTCAATGTTCAATAATTTTATAAATGGCTGATAAGATCAAAATAACGTTTCCGGATAATTCCATTAAAGAATTTGATAAAGGCATTTCTGCTTATGATATTGCTGCGTCAATAAGTAAGCGGCTTGCGGATGATATTCTTGTGGCTGAAGTCAACGGAAAAATGAAGGATCTTTCGGCTCCCATTAATGAAGATGCGAATATTGTTCTGCATAAATTTGATTCTGATAAGGGGAAAGAGGTTTACTGGCATACTACTTCGCATATTATGGCGCAGGCGATCGAGGAATTATATCCGGGTGCGAAATTCGGCGTCGGTCCGGCTATTGAAGGCGGATTTTATTATGATATTGACTCAGAAAAGAAATTTACCGAAGAAGATCTTAAAAAGATCGAGGATAAGATGCTTGAAATATCAAAGCGGGATCTGAAACCGGTAAGACAGGATCTTAAAAGAGAAGAGGCGATTGAATATTTTAAGAATAAAAGAAAAGATCTTTATAAAGTTGAGATTCTGGAGACCATAGCAAAAGATGAGGCGGAAGTTTCACTGTATGGTCAGGGTGAATTTACTGATCTTTGCAGGGGACCGCATCTTCCTTCAACTGCAAAAGTAAAGGCAGTCAAACTGCTTTCTGTCTCGGGTTCTTACTGGAGAGGCGATGAAAATCGTCAGATGCTTCAGAGAATTTACGGAATTTCATTTCCGAAACAGAAAGATCTGGACGAATATCTGAAGAATCTCGAAGAAGCAAAGAAACGCGACCACCGCAAGCTCGGAAAAGAGCTGGATCTTTTTTCATTTCACGAAGAAGGACCGGGATTTCCTTTCTGGCATAATAACGGGATGGTGATACTTAATAATCTGAAAAGTTATCTTAGAGAAAAACTTGTTGAACTTAACTATGAAGAAATAAACACTCCAATTATATTAAATCAAAAATTATGGCTTCAGTCAGGTCACTATGATAATTATAAAGAGAACATGTATTTCACTGACATTGATGAAAGGGATTTTGCAGTTAAACCGATGAATTGTCCGGGAAGCACTCTCGTTTATAAGACCAGTATGAAATCATACAGGGATCTGCCTTTGAGATTATATGA
>CAZLOL010000358.1:1459-3452 GCA_964561045.1 uncultured Ignavibacteriaceae bacterium
GGCACCATTCAGCTTGATTTTTCCATGCCGGAAAGATTCGGGCTGGAATATATCGGAGCTGACAGCGGAGTTCACAGACCGGTAATGATACACAGGGCTGTATTCGGTTCATTCGAAAGATTTGTCGGTGTTCTGACAGAACACTATGGCGGATATTTCCCGTTATGGCTGGCTCCGGTACAGATAAACATATTACCAATCACTGATTCTCAGAAAGATTATGCAAATGAGATCTTTCAAAAATTGCGAAAAGAAGGATTCAGAGTTAGCATTGATAACAGAAATGAGAAAATAGGGTATAAAATAAGGGAATCCGAGAATAAGAAAATTCCATACATGATAGTCATAGGTGATAAAGAGAAGGAAAGCGGCAGTATTTCAGTCCGTCAGCATCAGAAGGGTGATATCGGAAAATTTGAATTGAATGCTTTTATAGAAAAGCTTAAATTACAATCCCACAACAGAGAAAATTATAATTAATTAAAAAAATACCATATTAAAAACAAAGTCAGCAAAGAAAGAACAAACGAGCAGATCCGTGTTCCTCAGGTAAGAGTTGTAGATGAAGACGGAAACGCTTTAGGAGTAATGACCAGTATAGAGGCATTACAAACAGCCAGATCAAAGGGTTTGGATCTGATTGAAATATCACCGACATCAAAACCGCCTGTATGCAAGATAGCAGATTACGGAAAATACAATTACGAAAGACAAAAGAAGGAAAAAGCGACTAAGAAACATCAGCATGTGATGCACATTAAGGAGATACGTTTTAATCCTAACACTGATACGCATGATGTAAGCTTTAAGACCAAGCATCTGAGACAGTTTCTGATAGAAGGTCATAAAGTTAAAGCATTTGTGATGTTCAAGGGAAGAATGATAACTCATCCTGAGATAGGAAGAAAGCTCATGGATGATCTTGTTGAAAATCTTATGGATATAGGAAAACTTGAATCTCCTCCTAAGATGGAAGGAAAACAGCTTATTGCATATTTTTTACCGGACAAAAACAAGATTCAGGTTTACAAAGATGCGCTTGCTAAATCCAAGAAACCGGATGTGAAAAGCATTTCAGAAGTTAATAAGCAGGAAGCAAAAGAAACAGCAAAAGAAAATACGGCTGAAATAGAAATTATTTCAGAAGAAAATAATCCGGAAATAAATAATATTTCAGAAGAAAATAAACCAAAGGAAAATCAAGATGCCTAAAATGAAATCCAACAGAGCCGCGAAGAAGAGATTCAAGGTCACCGGCACAGGAAAGGTAAAAAGAGAGAAAGCTTACAGGAGCCATATTCTCACGAAGAAGTCAAGCAAAAGAAAAAGACATCTGGGAAAAGCCACTTTAGTATCCGAACAGGAAACAAGAACGATCAAAAGAATGATCCAGGCTTAAACTAATTTTTTAAATTTTTTATTCAAAAGGAGAAATAAATGCCGCGTTCAAAAAATAAAGTTGCGTCACACAGAAGAAGAAAGAGAGTTCTCGAAGAAGCCAAAGGATATGTAGGCGCCAGGAGTAAACTTTATACAGTTGCAAAAAACTCTGTGGAAAAAGGTCTGACACATGCTTACAGGGACAGAAGACTGAAAAAAAGAGAGTACAAAAGTCTCTGGATCACGAGAATAAATGCTGCTGCAAGAATGAACAATACTACTTATTCAAAGCTTATCAATGCTCTAAATAAAAAGAATATTGACATCAACAGGAAAATGCTTGCCGAACTTGCTTACAGCAATATGGACGCATTCAATGAAGTTGTAAAGTTTGCATTAAAATAAGTTCTACTGAAAAATATTGAATAATAAGGCGGATAGAATTGTTCGCCTTGTTTTATTTTAAGTTTAAAGTTTATCAAGTTTGTCAAGTTTGTCAAGTTTGTTAAGTTTGTCAAGTTTGTCAAGTTTGTCAAGTTTGTCAAGTTTGTTAAGTTTTTAAAGTTTATCAAGTTTATCAAGTTTATCAAGTTTATCAAGTTTATCAAGTTTA
>CAZLOL010000359.1:0-3450 GCA_964561045.1 uncultured Ignavibacteriaceae bacterium
TAGCTAATGACTGAGCCTGTACTCTCAATTCAGGAACCGCAGTAGATTCCCATAATATGCCTTTCAGCAAAGAGCCGATCGTAAAGAGCTTTGAAGAAACCGAATGATCTTTCTGAATTATCGTGCCGTCCGGTAAAGCATTTATTCCTAATTTCATTTCGTCAGATGTAATAAGTCCTCTCTTAAGCAAATTAACTATAAGCACATCTTCGATTTTACTAAGATCCGTTTTAGGTCCGGTACAGTTTATAACTCTGTTTATGGTCAGTTCTTTGAGCAACTGATTTTTTCTCTCTTTGTAAGATACTTGAATACTTCCATTTTGTTCTTCTATATCCTGAATTCTTCCGCCGATGATCTGAAGCTTTTTATCTGAAATCAGTTTCTGCATTTGTTCGAATACTTCTTTCGGTAATCTATGCCTTGCAACTCCCCAGAGATGTCTTATGTGCGACATGAATCTGATCTTGTCTTCCAAAGAAAGACTCAGCCATATCTCCTGAGTTTTCGGTCTGACGGCATCCACTACTGCCTCTCCTGTAATTCCGTGTGACAATACATATTTTATGTGTTTTCTGAAAATTCTATACAAACCTGACATCGTATAGGGGGGATGAAGTTCGCTCAGTATATCAGTATAAGGTTTCCTTTTTTTATGTGAGAGAGGAAAATAGCCGTTGGTAGACAGAGCAAATATTGTCCCATTAAATTCCTTATCGAGAAGACTGAGAACATTGTCAACCATAGTTAAACCGGTTCCTATTATCAGTACTTTATCATCATCTTTCAGCCCTTCCACAGCTTCCTTTTTCCAGGGGTTACTGAAGTAATTTTTTGATTTGTAAAATTCAGTGTTTGTAATTCTCGGATCATCCGGACCGAAATTACCAAGCGCGAGAACAACCTTATCCGCTTTAACCGGATCGCCTTTCTTTAAGATAATATCCGTCATGGATTCAGAAGGAATCACATCTTTAACTTCGTCCTCAATTATTCTTAAAGAAATTTCAGCAGGAATGTTTTTGACTGTTTCCTCAAAGAGTTCCTCAAGATACTTCCCGTAAATAACTCTTGGCATGAATCTGTCATTCAGGTCTTCGTTATCATATTCTTTATATTCAGATTTTGATTTTATCCAATTGATAAAATTATCCGGATCATCAGGAAAAGCGCTCATTTTTGCAGCAGGTACATTAAGGATATGTTTTGGATTATAGCTTGAATAAGCAATTCCTTTAGATAAGGGATATTCTTTATTAATTAAAATGATTTCGAGCGGATAATGAGCTTGTCTTATTAGCTGAATCATTAGGGCGCTTCCGCAAAAGCCCCCGCCGATTATGGCGATCACAGGTTTGTTATTCATGCAGATTTATTTTGATTTCAATTAAATTAATTGATTGAGGCGAAATTTAAAACTTACAATTTATTACATTTTAAATTAAAATATTTTCTAAGGAGAAAATTATGGATAATACCGGATTTAAAGTAGGTTTAAAAATTACGGAAATTCAGGATTAAAGACATTCAGATATAATTTTCGATATTTTCTTAATGTTCTCATTTTCCAGATCCGGATAAAGCGGAAGGCATAAAACTTTCCCGGCAATGTTTTCAGATACCGGACAAATATTTCCTTTTAAAAAAGGCAGCCTGTTAAGAGAAGGATAAAAATATCTTCTTGCGTTGATCTTATTTTCTTCAAGTTTTCTTTTTACAGTCAGCATTAATTCAGTCGACGGAAATACAACAGGAAAATATGAATAGTTGTACTCAATATTTTCCGGTATTTCAGGATAAGACAGGGGAGTACCGGATAAATAATTCTTGTATAACCGGAAAATTTCTTTTCTGGAAGAAATAAAATCCTTAACTCTGGGAAGAATGCACAAACCCATTGCCGCATTAAATTCACTTGTCCTTCCGTTAATACCTATGGTTGAATAGTCATCATCCAGATGTCCGAACGAACGGTAAAGAAATATCTTTTCGGATAATTTAACATCATTTGTAATAATGGCGCCGCCTTCGATGCTGTGGAAGAGTTTAGTCGCATGAAAGCTGACTGTAGAAATATCACCGTAACTGAATATAGATTCTCCTTTTACCTTAACACCGAATGCATGTGCTCCGTCGTAAATAACCTTAAGATCATGTCTGTCAGCAATTGTTTTTATTTTTTCGAAATCACACGGAAATCCGTAAACGTCTGTAGCTAATATTGCCGAGGTTCTTTCTGTAATACACTCCTCAATTCCGTCAGCATTTATGCAGAAAGTTTTATCTTCTATGTCACAAAATACAGGGGTGCAGTTTTCCCAGAGAATGGAATTTGTTGTTGCTACATAGGAGTACGGAGTGGTTATGATCTCTCCTTTGAGATCCAGCGCTTTAATGGCGATCTGCAGGGCAATGGTTCCGTTTGTTACAAGCAGCAGATTTTTAACTCCCAGATATTCCTTTATTCTCAGCTCCAGTTCTTCAGCCAGCGGACCGTGATTAGTAACCCAGTTAGTTTCCCAGACCTGTTTCAGTTTATCAGTGTATTCGTTTAAAGGTGGCAGGAAAGTTTTTGTGACGTTTATCAATTCAGAATAAAATTAAAAGTGATCAGGAATAATTTTTAAAAAATCTTCTCTGCATAAAGTCATAAGCGATCTTCGGCGGATAGTCGAAAGTTTTTTCATAATTTCTTCTGAATATCTTAAACCGTCTGATCAGAGGGATTTTAAATATATATTTTTGAAAAAATTTTAATTTCCAGATAGCATATTTGTCCTCGCGCGGAAGACTGTCTAAATTGGTTACCTGTTCAACTTCATAAACATACGAATCCAGTTTATCGAGAGAGAGCTGATCTTTTGTCCTGAATCGGAATCCTCCAAAAACCGTTTCAACCGAATAAAGCTTTGCGAATCTGAAGAATCTTAGCCAGAGTTCATAATCACCGGCATATTTAAGTTCTGTATTGAACCTGCTGCCTGCCTTTAGCCATAATCTTCTCCTCCAGAATACAGATTCCTGCTGTATCCACTGATAATCACCAAGGTAATAATTGAACTTAGACCATTTCTTAAGATCTTTAACATCAACAATGCTTCCTTCCTCATTATAGAAAGAAGCTCTTCCCAGAATCCAGTCTACATCTTCCATTGAAGAAAATATAGTTGCGGCGGAGAACAAAGAATTATAATGAAACTTGTCATCGGAATTCAGGTATGCCATAATTTCGCCTGTTGATCTGCTGAAACCCTTTTGTATGGCGTCATACATTCCTTTATCAGGTTCGCTTACCCAGTAAGTGATCCAAGGCTCATATTTTTTAATGATATCCACGGTACCGTCTTTGCTGCCGCCGTCAATGATAATATATTCAAGATTCGGATACTGCTGCTCCAGTACTGACAGAATAGTGTCTTCAATATAATTCACCATATTAAACGAAACCGT
>CAZLOL010000360.1:0-3419 GCA_964561045.1 uncultured Ignavibacteriaceae bacterium
ACAAACTTGATAAACTCAACAAACTCAACAAACTCAACAAACTCAACAAACTCAACAAACTCTAGTCAAGCGACAGCACCGCATGAAACGCTTCCTGCGGAATTTCCACCGATCCTACCTGCTTCATACGCCGCTTTCCTTCCTTTTGTTTTTCAAGCAGCTTTCTCTTACGGGATATGTCTCCGCCGTAACATTTGGCAATAACATTCTTTCTCATGGCGCTTATTGTTTCCCTTGCAACAATCTTTGCGCCGATCGCCGCCTGTATGGCAACTTCAAACATCTGTTTAGGTATTATCTGCCTTAGCTTAGTGCAAAGTCTTTTCCCCCATTCAAATGCTTTATCTTTATGTACAATAACAGAGAGCGCATCAACGGAGTCACCGTTGAGAAGTATATCAAGCTTTACAAGATCTGATTTTTTGTAATCCTTGAATTCATAGTCGAAAGATGCGTAACCTCTTGAATAGGATTTGAGCTTGTCATAAAAATCAAATACAATTTCACTGAGAGGAAATTCAAAATGAAGGTCAACTCTTTTGGCATCAACATAATTCGTCGCAACAAAAATCCCCCGTCTGTCATTAGCAAGTTTCATTAAATTACCGATGAATTCAGTCGGAGTAATAATATTTGCCGTAATGTATGGCTCTTCTACATAATCTATCTTAACTGATTCAGGCATCAGCGACGGATTATCAACCAATATGACTTCACCGTTGGTTTTATAAACTTTATACTCAACACTCGGAACAGTTGTGATAATGTTCAGATTATATTCGCGGTCAAGTCTTTCCTGAACAATTTCCATGTGCAGCATTCCGAGGAATCCGCATCTGAAGCCAAAACCCAGAGCAATGGAAGATTCAGGCTGAAAAGTTAGTGCTGCGTCATTCAGCTTTAATTTAGCCAGAGAATCCCTTAATGTTTCGAAATCATCAGTTGCCGTAGGATAAATTCCGCTGAATACCATTGATTTAACTTCTTTATATCCCGGCAAAGGTTCGGATACCGGCTCTGATACTTTAAATATCGTATCGCCTACTTTTGATTCATTTACGTCCTTTATGCCTGCAATAAGGTATCCAACATCGCCGGAATTAAGCACATCGGTTTTCACTCTTCCCATTCTCAAATGGCCAACTTCCTCAGCTACAAAAGTTTTACCTGAAAAGAAGAACTTAATTTCATCACCTTCCTTAATGCTTCCGTCAAACACTCTTATATATACAACCACTCCCCTGTAAATATCAAATTTTGAATCAAAAATTAAAGCTCGGAGAGGTTTTGCAGAATCTGTATTTGCAGGCGGGATCCTGTTCACGATGGCATCTAAAATATCCTGCGTCCCAATATCCGCTTTTGCGCTTGCAAGAATAATATCTTCTTTTTTACAGCCAATGAGCTCAATTATCTGTGCCGTTACTTCATCCACCATTGCATTCTGCAGGTCTATCTTATTAATAACCGGAATTATTTCGAGACCATTGTCAATTGCGAGGTAAAGATTGCTGATTGTTTGTGCTTCAACGCCCTGTGTAGCATCAACAACAAGCAAAGCACCTTCGCAGGCTGCAAGCGATCTTGAAACTTCATAAGAAAAATCAACATGACCGGGAGTATCAATAAGATTAAAAATGTAATCTCCTCCGCTTTTGTCTTTGTATTTCATCTGAATTGCATGAAGCTTAATGGTAATACCGCGTTCCTGTTCGAGGTCCATGTCATCCAGAACCTGTTTGATCATATTACGCTTTTCGATCGTGCCTGTAGTTTCCAGCAGGCGGTCGGCGAGAGTGGATTTTCCGTGATCAATATGCGCAATGATGCAGAAATTCCGTATGTTGCTTTTATTTGTATTGCTCAATGAAATTAAATGAAATTAATTGTTAAATAAAATAAAAAGTGGATTCTAAAAGAAAAGTTATGCTGTATATGGAATAACTCTTTTTAGATTCCACTTTTAAAAAATAAAAAATTTAAGCTTATTTTCCTTCTGCTTTCCTTTTTGTTCTTTCATCCTGAATTTCTTTTCTGATCTCTGCAGCTTTCTTTCTGAGATCATTCAAAGATTTTCTGAGTCTTGTTCCCGCAGCATTTTGTCCTTTTTCGTAAAACTTCTCAGCATCTGTTTTCATTCCTTCTAAAATTTCTTGCAGATGGTTTAAGTTGTTCATTTTCCGTTCTCCTTCTTAAGGTTTAATTTATGAAATTTGATTAATTTATTAAAAAAAATTGATTTTTGTAAGTTATTTTAAATATAAATGTAATTTATTTAAAATCAGGTAAGTATCTAATTTTTTAATTTGCCCCTGCAACTGAATTAACATAAGGGATAGAAAAAATAATGCTGTATCCCCAGGCAGTAAAAGCCAGACCTAATATTATGAGAGCAGATATTATTGAAAGTTTTGCCCATTGCTTTAATTTATAATCCCTGAATATATTCCAGATTCCGTTGAGTCCGTGATACATTGCCAGTGTTATGAAAGTAAGATCTATTATCCTGTACCAGGAATGCTGCATTCTGTTCAAAACAGCACCGTAAGTATGTCCGCTTTCCGGCTGATAATGCATTAAAATGTAATGTCCTATCATTAATACCACAAGAGCAAGTCCTGAGATTCTTTGAAGTACCCAGCTTTTTGAACCAGAATCTTTAGACGATTTATATTTGTATTTCAGCATTTTTCAAAAATTTTATTTAAACAGATTCTTTATTTCGTGTGAAAACATAATTACACCCATTGCAAGAAACAATATTACACCTAATACCCATGAAAGTCTGTAAAGCTGCTTATGATATTTAGCTCCGTCAGCCCAGTCAACTATCACGATTCTAATTCCGTTAAGCGAATGAAATAAGACAAAAGCGAATAAAAGCCATTCCACAACCATAAAGAACGGCGAGGAATACTGTTGCATTTTTAAATTAAAAGCCGCTTCACCGTTGGTAAGCGGACTTAATGAATAAACATGCAGGAATAAATAACCGATCAGTGCAATTCCGGTGATCCTGTGAAGTATCCATGCTTTCGTGCCGGAATCCTTTTTGTAATTAAGGTTTTCCTTTATCCAGTTCTTCTGATCGAATGTTTTTATTTTAAAGTCCGGTACTTCGTTTGGCAAGTTTAGCGGGGATCTGGTATCTTTTTCCAAGTTGTTAGAAACTCCTTAGGTTTAACAGTTTTAAATTCGAATCAAATTAAAGATTTTTGTTATTATTTACAATTTAAAAATTGGATTCATTAGATTCATAAGATTTGTAAGATTCATAAGATTTATAAGATTTGTAAGATTCATAAGATTTATAAGATTTGTAAGATTCATAAGATTTATAAGATTTGTAAGATTCATAAGATTTATAAGATTTGTAAGATTCATAAGATTTATAAGATTTGTAAGATTCATAAGATTTA
>CAZLOL010000361.1:0-3397 GCA_964561045.1 uncultured Ignavibacteriaceae bacterium
CATCATTCATTAACTTTAACAAAACTAAAATGAAAAAAATCTTTATTGTTTTCAGTTTCTTAGTTTCATCAGGTGTATTTTCACAAAGCATTACAAATACACTCGGGACGAACGGGATTTTTACTGTCAAACATTCATCGGGTAATTATCTCACTGTTACTCAATCCACCGGTCAGGTGAATATACTCAAAACTCTGAGACTTGAAAATACTACTAACTCAGCTGTCGGTGTTCTGTTTAAAGGAGCGGACCCTTTCCTGCATAACTTCGGTACGAACAACTCGTTCATGGGTGTTAACTCCGGGAATTTTACATTGACAACAGCTGATAACAATTCCGGATTCGGAGTAAACTCTCTTTTCAGTCTTACCACCGGATCTTCCAATACTGCTTTAGGGATACAGACCTTACTCTCCAATACAACCGGTTCATTTAATACAGCTGTGGGATTCCAGTCTTTAGCTCAGAACATACAGGGAATCAAAAACACATCAGTAGGTTCCCAATCTTTATTTAATAATTCATACGGAAATGATAACACAGCTGTAGGAAGAGGGAGTTTACTTTCCAACTCAAGCGGTTCATACAATATAGCTATCGGAAATGAATCTCTGGGTTCAAACACTACAGGAAATCAAAACACAGCTATCGGATACTGGTCGTTACTCAGCAGCTCTGCCGGATCCGATAATACATCAGTTGGATTTAAAACCCTTGCCTTTAATACATCCGGACAGCAAAATACTTCAATAGGAAGTAAGTCCCTTTATTCAAATACATCAGGCAGTGGAAATACTGCAACAGGTATGAACTCCATGTACTCAAACACCACCGGATATCAAAACACGGCAACAGGTCTTAATTCTTTATATTCAAATACAAGCGGAATATCCAACACATCTTTCGGATATAATTCTTTATACTTAAACACGACCGGCGGATATAACACCGCACTTGGATTCAATGCATTATCCTCTAATATCTCAGGCAGCAGCAACACAGCTGTGGGGAATTCCTCATTATCCAACAACACCAACGGAACTGATAATACATCTGTCGGATCAATTTCCCTGAATATAAATAATACAGGTAGTTATAACACAAGTGTGGGTAATCAAAGTTTAAGTTCAAACATGGCAGGATCATTTAACACATCTGTAGGATGGGGAGGGTTAATGACCGGTAATTCCAATGGTAATACTTCGATTGGTTACCTTTCCCTGGCTGGAAACAATACCGGAGACAGCAATACTGCTATTGGATTCCAGTCAGGATTATCTATTACAACAGGTTATAATAATACTACACTCGGAAATAATGCGCAGGTACCGGTCGGTTCAAACAATAATCAGATAAGAATTGGGAATACTGCCGTTACTTATGCAGGAGTGCAGGTTGCATGGACAATTACCAGTGACAGAAAATGGAAGTCAAATATTATTGAATCTGATTTAGGTCTCGATTTTATTTCCAGTCTTCGACCTGTTTCCTATTCGCGTATTAATGATGAGAGTCAGAAAACAGAATATGGTTTCATTGCACAGGAAGTTGAAGAAGCATTAAAAGTTTCAGACATTAAAAACACCGGAATGATCTCCAAAAATGAAAACGGTAATTATGAGATGCGGTATAATGATCTGCTTGCTCCGATGGTAAAAGCCATTCAGGAATTAAAATCGGAGAATGAAAAGCTTAAGGAAAGTAATGTCAGGCTTGCTTCGGAAGTTGAATCATTAAAATTAACAAATGACAGAATAGTAATACTCGAAAAGATTGTGAATGAAATGAGTTCAGTAAAACATACTTCCCTTAAAGGCGGAGAAGTGAATTTATCAAATTCAAAATGAGGCGCAAAATGAGAATTATAATTTTTCTTACTGCAATGATGCTGTCAATTTCAACATTCACTTTCAGCCAGAGCATTATTAATTTTGGGACAGGCACAACCGTGAATGTTCAGACAGGCGCTTCAATATGTGCTGACAGTGTCATCATAAGCGGAACATTTACCGGTGCAGGTACTATCTGCGGATTGCTTTATAATTTAAACCTTACTGTACAAATACAGGGATTCTATGATTCTTTGACGAACATCATGGTCCGGGATACTGTCAGTATTTATTTAAGAAACAGCACTTCCCCATTTGCTATAGTCGATTCAGCAAAAGCATATCTAAGCAGCTCCGGCGCTGGATTATTTACATTCGCAAATCCTATTAACGGTGTTAGCTATTACATTCAGATGAAGCACAGAAATTCTATAGAGACATGGAGTAAGACCACTCCGTCCTTTTCAGGTAATTCGATGACATATAATTTTACAACAGCAAAAACCAAAGCATTCGGGGATAATATGATATTGACTGATAACTCCCCTGTAAAATACGCTGTATATAGCGGAGATGTGAATCAGAATGCGACTGTTGATCTGAATGATGTACTGTCTGTTTATAATGCAGCTTCAGTTTTTTCAGCAGGCTATATAGTAAATGATATTACAGGAAACAATCTCGCTGATCTTAATGATATTATTCTGGCATATAATAATTCGACGGAATTTGTAGCTGTTGTGAGACCATAGATTCAGTTGTAATATATGAATTTCATATATTGAAACCTTTGTGCCAGTCAATGAAACATTCTCTGCAGCCACTGAAGCATTCACGACAGTCATTAAAGCATTTGCTGCAGTCACTAAAGCATTTGCTGCAGTCACTCAAACATTCGCTACAGTCACTAAAGCATTTGATGCAGTCACTCAAACATTCGCTGCAGTCACTAAAGCATTCGCTACAGTCACTAAAGCATTTGATGCAGTCACTCAAACATTCGCTGCAGTCACTAAAGCATTTGCTGCAGTCTTTCAAACATATGCGCAGTCTTTCAAACATATGCTGCAGACACTAAATCATTCGCTGCAATCACTAAAACCTACTGTTTAGACACTGATTCGGGGTTTGCCGGTGTTATTTATTTAGTGTTAAAATAATAACATCCCTTTGGGATTATCATTGGGGATAGTTTTAGAAATTAAAATAAATTTCATTTTTATACTGTAATCAAAACAATTATATAATCTTTAATTAACATTGCTGTCTAAATTAATTTTTATCCTAATATATATCTCCGATTTAATTCAAATAAACAAATAGAATGTAAGCTCTTTCAAACAACCCCACCCTGCCCTCAATGCCATTAAGTTAAGGATCAATACTGAAAAACTTCCGAAGTCTTTTTTAAAGCGCTTCAAAGATTTTAATATATTTATTGAGACTTCGGAAGTTTTTGTTCTTAACTTAATGGCATTGGGATTAAGGGGGGTTTATAAAAACTTCTTACTGTTTAATACAAGTATCGCTTCTGCAAGATAATTTCAATTTCGCAACTTTGTAAAAGT
>CAZLOL010000362.1:0-1593 GCA_964561045.1 uncultured Ignavibacteriaceae bacterium
TATTACAAGACCTGATATAATAAAAGAGATCCATTCTAAATATTTCGAAGCAGGCGCTGATATAGCAGAAACAAATACTTTCAGCGGTACTAAGATCGCTCAGGCGGATTATAAGCTGGAGGATATAGTTTATGAACTAAATTTCGAATCTGCAAAGATCGCAAGAGAAGTTGCTGATGAATTTACAAAAAAAGAACCGCATAAGCCGAGATTTGTTGCGGGGTCAATGGGACCTACAAACAGAACTGCATCGCTTTCCCCTGATGTAAATGATCCGGGTTTCAGAGCGGTTTCTTTTGATGAACTTGTTGATGCATATTATGAACAGACAAAAGGTCTCGTGGACGGAGGTGTGGATATACTTCTTGTTGAAACTATCTTTGATACGCTTAATGCCAAAGCTGCATTGTTCGCTATTCAGAAATATTTCAATGATACTGGAAAGAAATTACCTGTGATGGTTTCAGGAACAATTACAGATGCAAGCGGCAGGACTTTATCAGGTCAGACAGTTGAAGCATTCCTTTATTCAGTTACACACATGGATCTTTTGAGCATTGGATTTAACTGTGCTCTCGGCGCAAAACAATTAAGACCGCATATTTCGACAATTGCAGAAGAATCCGGGTTACTTGTCAGCGCGCATCCGAATGCCGGTCTTCCTAATGAGTTCGGCGAATATGACGAGACACCGGAATCAACGGCTATTCAGATAGAGGAATTTTTAAAAGAAGATCTTCTTAACATTGTCGGAGGATGCTGCGGAACTACTCCGGAGCACATCAAAGCGATCGCTGATGTAGCGAAGAAATATAAACCGCGAGTGCCTCCGGTCATTGAACGGATTCCGAGATACAGCGGTCTTGAACCGCTCAATGTTTACAAGGGAAGTAATTTTGTGAATGTCGGTGAAAGAACGAATGTCACGGGATCAGCAAAATTCAAAAAATTGATCAAGGAAGAAAAATATGAAGAAGCTTTAGCAATTGCCCGTCATCAGGTCGAAGGCGGAGCGCAGATGATAGATGTGAATATGGATGAAGGCATGCTTGACTCGGAAGAAGTGATGACAAAGTTTCTGCATCTTATTGCTTCAGAACCTGACATTTCAAAGCTACCTATCATGATAGATTCATCCAAATGGTCAGTGATAGAAGCGGGGTTGAAATGCGTGCAGGGAAAATCAATTGTAAATTCAATTTCATTGAAAGAGGGCGAAGAGAAATTCAAAGAGCATGCGCGTAAAGTGAAAATGTACGGCGCTTCTGTGATTGTAATGGCATTCGACGAAAAAGGACAGGCGGATACTTTTCAGAAAAAAATAGATATCTGCAAGAGAGCTTATGACATACTTACAAAAGAAGTCGGCTTTGCTGCAGAAGATATAATTTTTGATCCGAATATTCTTACTGTAGCAACAGGCATAGAAGAGCATAACAACTATGCGGTTGATTACATGAATGCCGCAAGATGGATCAAGGATAATCTTCCCGGTGCGCAGGTCAGCGGCGGTGTCAGCAATATTTCATTTTCATTCAGGGGAAATGACAGAGTGCGCGAAGCCATGCATTCGGCATTTCTTTATCATGCAAT
>CAZLOL010000362.1:1693-3378 GCA_964561045.1 uncultured Ignavibacteriaceae bacterium
ATCGAAGGTCCGCTGATGGACGGAATGAATGTTGTAGGTGATCTTTTCGGCGAAGGGAAAATGTTCCTTCCTCAGGTAGTTAAGAGCGCGAGAGTAATGAAGAAAGCCGTTGCGTATCTGCTGCCTTATATTGAAGCAACAAAAGAGGAAGGCGCGAAACCGAAAGGAAAGATACTGATGGCAACTGTAAAAGGTGATGTGCATGATATCGGAAAGAACATTGTCGGCGTCGTGCTCGGCTGCAATAATTATGACGTGATAGATCTCGGCGTAATGGTTTCGTGTGAAAAGATACTTGAAACCGCGCGTAATGAAAAAGTTAATGTAATAGGACTCAGCGGACTAATCACACCGTCGCTTGACGAGATGGTTCACGTTGCAAAAGAGATGGAGCGTGAAGGATTTACTATTCCTTTATTGATAGGCGGAGCGACAACTTCAAAGGTTCATACTGCGGTAAAGATTGAGCAGAATTATAAAAGCGGACAGACCATACATGTGCTTGACGCTTCGAGGTCAGTGCCTGTTGTAGGAAATTTACTCGGAGACAACAGTCATAAATTTTCGGCTGAAATAAAATCTGAATATGAAAAATTAAGGGACCATCACTTTAAGAACCGTGTTCAGAAACCTTATCTGACAATTGAAGAAGCAAAGAAGAACAAACTTAAAATAGATTTTAAAGAAGAAGATATTCAGAAGCCGAACTTTACTGGAATAAAAGTATTTGAAGATTATTCATTGGAAGAGATCGCAGAATACATAGACTGGTCGCCATTCTTCAGGACGTGGGAACTTGCGGGAAAGTATCCTGAGATACTCGAAGATAAAGTTGTAGGAGAGACAGCAAAAAATCTTTTCAAGGATGCTAATGAGTTATTGAAAAAGATCATAAAAGAAAAATGGCTGACAGCAAAAGCCGTAATAGGAATATGGGATGCTAATGCAGTTGGTGATGATATAGAAGTCTATAAAGATGATAAGCGATCTGAGATTCAAACAGTATTCCGTACTTTAAGACAACAGTCACAAAAGAGCGCGAATCTTCCGAACATTTCTTTATCAGACTATATTGCTCCGAAAGAAACCGGTCTGAAAGATTACATAGGAGGATTTGCAGTCACTGCCGGAATCGGAATAGAGAAATGGATAGAGAAATTTGATTCAGAGCATGATGACTATAACAAGATCATGCTTCAGGCTCTGGCTGACAGATTGGCTGAAGCATTTGCTGAGCTGATGCATAAGAGAGTCCGTACTGAATTCTGGGGTTATGATGTCAGTGAAAAATTAGCCAATGAAGATCTCATCCATGAAAAGTACAGAGGCATCAGACCTGCGCCGGGATATCCGGCATGTCCTGACCACACTGAAAAGACGACTTTATTTGAAATACTCGATGCTGAAAAGAATACGGGAATAAAACTGACAGAGAGTCTGGCAATGTATCCTGCGTCTTCAGTCAGCGGATTGTATTTTGCTCATCCTAAGTCAAAGTATTTTGGCGTAGGTAAAATAGGAAAAGATCAGGTTGAGGATTATGCAAAGAGAAAAGGGTTGAGTCTGAAAGATGCAGAAAGATGGCTGTCTCCGGCGCTGAATTACTGAGTTCATTGAGTTCGTTGAGTTTGTTGAGTTTGTTGAGTTCGTTGAGTTTGTTGAGTTCGTTGAGTTCGTTGAGTTTG
>CAZLOL010000363.1:0-3370 GCA_964561045.1 uncultured Ignavibacteriaceae bacterium
TACTCCTTGAAACTCTGCGGTTAAAAAAAACGAGCATTTAAAACTTTTTTGGTTCCGGCTATGCCAGTTTATGTATCAGGTATTTAGTATAATTGATTTAAAATTAAGTATTAAGATTTAAGAAATAAATCTAATTTTGCAAATATTTAAAAATTATCACTAATATTATATTTTCAATCAAAATCATTTTTTAATACAAATACAAAATTCCAATTACCTAATACTTAATACCTAATACTTAATACCTAATACCTAATACCTAATACCTAATACCTAATACCTATACCCACTTTATCGAACACCCCATCGAAGGTATCTGCGGAAAATCTATTTCCCTTCCCGCCAGTATCAGCTCAACAGCTTTTTCAAGATCCTTGGAAGTGATCTTACTCTCATCTTTCCAGCTGTCATCGAGCCTGCCTCTGTATCTGAGCTTTCTTTCTTTATCATACACAAATATATCCGGTGTACAGACGGCATCATAATTCTTTGCAGTTTCCTGTGTATCGTCTATTAAGTATGGAAAATTGAGTTTGTATTTTTCCGCAAAGAGTTTCATATTATCAAATGAATCTTCGGGATATGATATTGTATCATTCGGATTTATTCCGATCAGCTGAACTTTACTTCCGGAGTATTTTTTTTGAAAGGAAACAAATCTTTCCATCACGGCCTTCACGTAAGGGCAGTGATTACATTGAAAGATTATTACAAGAATGTCTTTGTCTTTGAAATCTTCAGGTGAGTATAACTTCCCGTCAGTCCCCTTGAGAGAAAAACCGATGATGTCTGTTCCTAAATTATTCTGACTGCTGAATGCTGCCACCGGGATTTTTTGAAATACAATAAATTAATAAATCGGATATTAAATTAATTCATCATCAAATGTCTCTTCATCGTCTTCGTCATCATCCATTTCAGGATGATAATCTTCATACACGAAAGTTATTTGTTTCTTTTTTTCGTCTTCTACGAATTCCTTAAATATCTCTTCGGTTATAAATCTGTATTTTTCTTTGTCATCATATTCTCCATGAGAATGAACTATGATGTTATAATTATCCAGAGCAACGATAAGTCTCCGCAGTTCGTCTTTCAGGATTTTCGGATCGAGTTTCTTTAATTCGGTAAATTTTGGCTTGCCTATCTTCTTATATACGCTGATCATCTTTACCTTCGTGTGTCCTTTCTTGAACTCTTCAACTTTGTTTATAAACTCATCATCATCTTCCTCGTCAAGTTCACCCAGCATTTCTTCTTCTAACATTTCCTCAATTTCACGTTCATCTTTAAGAACATGATCTTCATCATCATCTTCATGAAGCTTCTTTTTTACTTTAGTATCTTTTTTTATTTTAATATTTGTTTTCTTGCTTTCCATTTTTTCCTGCTTTTAAACAATTAAAGTTAAAATAATTTCCGCAGTTGATTCTGAATTTTTGATATAATACAAATTACAAGAATAATTTAAATATTCAATTATATTTTTTTTATTAAATCAATAAAATTAAAATTACAAAAACACAACTTTCAAGAGCATAAATGAAATCGAACTATCTCAGATACATAAAATATATAAAAATTACCGGAGCGACAAAGATAAGACTGTCGAATCTGTCGAGCATTCCGCCGTGTCCCGGAATGATCTCAGATGAATCTTTCACTTCGCAGTATCTTTTTAAAAGAGATTCGAAGAGATCGCCGACCTGAGAAAAAATACCGGTTATTAATCCTAAGACTACAGCATCAGTTAAGTTTACCTTTTCCGGAAAAATAAAATGTATGATTAAAGATACAATGATTGTAAAAATAAATCCTGCAGCGGATCCTTCCCATGTCTTGTTAGGACTTATTGGAGACAGCTGATGTCTGCCGAATATCCTTCCGCCGAAGTATGCAGCCGTGTCACAGGTCCATATTAAAATGAATATGAGTATGACTATTTCAAAGTCCGCAAGCTTTATCAGCGCATTGAGAAGTACAAAAGGAAAAGTAATATATATTATTCCGAATAATAAAATTGCCGGATTCAGAGGATTCTTCTTTGCCCGGAAAATTTCCGCAGTGGTGAAAATAACCGCCATTGCAAAAATTACAGTCAGCAGATATTTCCAGTCTGTATATAATAATATTATTATTGCGGCTGATATTATTATCCCGGAAAATTTCAACGGCGCAAGTTCCTTCTTTTCAAACATCAGACAGAATTCCCACAGCATCAAAGATGAAACAATCACCGAAAAGATCAGAAAATATATTCCTCCATAGTATGAAGCCGCAAGTATCAAAGGTATTCCGACAGCTCCGGCAAGAACTCTTTTCAGCAGGTTACTCATTTGCGACCGGGGGTAAATTAATAACCTGATCTTTCATGATGGAAAATTTCTTTATCAGATAAACCGCAAGTATAAATATACCGAGAGAGATCAATCCTAAAATCAAAAACTGTATCTGTTCTTCAGGTGTCATGGAAGATGAACTTTCAGTTCCGAATGAATCCGTTCCGTATATAAAAACCGCAAGAGCCGAAATGAAATTATTTATGAAGTGGCAGACCACGGCAGTATATATACTCCCGCTGTGATAAACTATGTATGTTAAAAATATTCCAAGAACAGTCAATGGAATCAGATTGAAAGGATGGAAATGGAATAATGCAAATAACAATCCGGTAAAAAAGATCGCCTTTGACGCAGGGATGATCTTTTCGAAATTTTTGAACACAAGTCCTCGGAAAAGAAACTCTTCACATATTGCAGGCGTCACGGCTATTACAATAACTATTAAAATAAATTCAGGCAAGGAATTCGCAGTAACTAATTTTTTTGTAGTTGATTCAAGCACATCAAACAATTCTTTCAGCTGAGTGATGATCTCCTTTCCGAAAGGCAGATTGAATATGAGTTCATTCTGATAATACATATAGACCTGCAGAAACGGCTGTATCACAAGTATCCCTATTACAGCAAAAAGAAAAACCGGCATCTTCGGTTTTTTCAGACGGAAGGTTTCCTTTAAATTATTATCCTGAAGCATGACAAGCAGGATCGACGGAAACAGTATGAACATGAACTGAGCAAACGTAAGAATTAATCTCGTAAGATCTACATTTTCCGCGCTGATATCCATATCCGCTCCGAAAAGCATATAAGTGATGGCACCGCCTATGATCTGAAACAGGAAAAACACAACGGATAAGGATATGAATATAAATACCGGCGGAGATAAATTCGCAAGAGGTCCTTTTTTATGTCCATGACCGCTGTCCGTAAAATTTAAATTATTATTATCCAAAAAATTTGTTTTTTGCGGCTAAAATTGTTTTTGCAATATCAATAATTTAAACTATGATTTAAATGATTAAATGAAA
>CAZLOL010000364.1:0-3324 GCA_964561045.1 uncultured Ignavibacteriaceae bacterium
TCTACAAACTCTACAAACTCTACAAACTCTACAAACTCAACAAACTCAACAAACTTAACAAACTTAACAAACTTAACAAACTATTTCACATACTTCTCTACTGCTTTTTTAAAATCCGAATAATGAGTCTTTCCGATAAAGGTTTTCTGCAGTTTGCCGTTCTTATCAAAAATGAATGTTCCCGGAATGCTTCCTTCCCACTCTTTATCCATATAATTTATAAGATCCTCATCATTTTTAAATGCATTGAAATAAGTAGTAAAATTAACATCCATTTTTTTAAGGAATTTTTGTGTCTGAGCTTCGAGGTCCTTGCCGAAGTCAAGTGAAACAAAGATAAGTTTGAAATCTTTATCCTTGTATTCGGAATTGATTTTCATAATGTCAGGAAATTCTTCTGTGCATGGTTTGCACCAGGTAGCCCAGAAGTTTACGAAAATAACTTTACCTTTATTTGCTTCCTTTAAACTGTCCAGTGTATTCTGGTTCGCAGGCAGAAATTCCTGTGCAAAAGAAAAATTCAGGGAAGTAAATAATAATAAAACGGGAATAAGGTATTTGATCATTGTTTTGTTTTAAGTGAGGATTAAAAAATACATCCTCTCTTTTGCAATCAGTCCTGGAAATAAGAGAGGATGTAAAATTAAATTTACTGCTTCTTGATTGAGCAGCCGAAAGCCTTTGTTTCACTGACGTTTATGGCATTTCCTGCAAGGAAATCATTCAGAGCGTTCTGAAGATCGTTTGAAGTAACTTTATCAGCTTCTTTATTATCATCAATTCTTCCGTGATAAATAACGGTCATAGAATTGTTATCAATTACAAATACTTCGGGTGTTCTTGCAGCTCCGAACTGGTTTGCTACAACATTATCATTATCTTTTAATACAGGGAAGTTATAATTTTTTTCTTTGGCATGATTCATAACTTCTTCGGTAGGTTCTGTCTTATTGGAATTTATTCCCCAGATTGTAATTCCTTTAGAGCCGAATTCATTATTCAGGCTTATCAGTCTGTCTGTATATGGCTGAACAAAAGGACATTCCGTGGAAACAAATATTATTACTGTTGCCTTTGCACCTGAATTGCTGAGAGAATATTGCGATCCGTCGTAATTATCTATTACAAAATCTGAAACCTTATCACCGACTTTGTAACCTTCTGAACTGACATTTGAGTAAACGGATAATGAGATTGTGAAAAGAAATGCTAACGTGAAAAGAATTTTTTGAAACATTTTATGACCTCCTTATTTTAATTGGTTTAGTGTTGGAAATGCTAATCTGATTTATAAAGTTTCCTTTAAATTTACAAATGTTTTAATATTTAAAACACGGAAAATTTTTTCCAAATATACATTTCAATTAAGTTTTACATAAATTAAATTGCACTTTGATCTGAAGACCTGAACATTTACCAATTAATTTAAATTATCCGCCTATGTTACTGATTGACTGGGTCATAATCATACTCTATTTCATCATATCTTTAGCAATCGGACTTATTTATTCAAAAAGAGCAAGCGGGTCTACGGAAAATTTCTTTCTGTCGGGAAGAAAACTCAGCTGGTGGCTTGCAGGGATCTCAATGGTTGCAACTACCTTTGCAGCTGATACTCCTCTCGCCGTAACTGAGCTTGTCGGGCAGAACGGAATAGCAGGCAACTGGCTATGGTGGAATATGCTTATTGGCGGCATGCTGACGGTTTTTTTCTTTTCAAGATTATGGAGAAGAGCGGAAATTCTTACAGATGTTGAATTCATCGAATTCAGATATTCCGGTAGACCTGCGGCAGTTCTCAGAGGATTTAAGGCAGTTTACATGGGAATTTTCATGAATACAATAATCATGGGCTGGGTAAATCTTGCCATGATAAAGATTCTTATAGGAATGTTTCCCGAATATGTAAATTCTTCAAATGCCATCTTCTTTGTTGGCGGATGTATGCTTCTTACAGCTTTTTATTCTGCATTATCCGGGCTTTGGGGAGTAGCTGTGACAGATGCATTTCAGTTTGTTTTAGCAATGGTAGGCTGCATAATATTATCAATAATTGTCGTAAATTCGCCGCAGGTAGGAGGAATTACAGGATTACAGGAAAAGCTTCCCGACTGGGCAATGAGATTCACTCCGGAAATTACTTCTGATATGACACCTTCATCAGCCGGTGGAATTCTTGCATTAACAATCTCTTCTTTTCTTGCCTTTGTAACTATTCAGTGGTGGGCTTCATGGTATCCCGGTGCTGATCCGGGCGGCGGAGGCTACATTGCACAAAGAATGATGAGCGCTAAAGATGAAAAGAATTCTCTTTATGCAACTTTGTTCTTTCAGATCGCTCATTATTGCATCAGACCATGGCCGTGGATCATTGTTGGTTTATGCGCATTAGTATTATATCCGGATCTGTCCCAGGCTGATAAAGGTTTGGGATTTGTCAAAGCTATGAATGATTTCCTCCCGCCGGGTTTAAAGGGACTTTTGCTTGCTGCTTTTCTTGCTGCATATATGTCAACTATAGCAACACATCTTAACTGGGGAACATCTTATTTTATAAATGATTTTTACAGAAGATTTTTATCAAAAGATAAAACAGAAAAACATTATGTGACTGTTTCTAAATTAATGACAGTTGTATTTATGTTCCTTTCAGTAATTGTAACGACTCAGATGACTACTATTTCAGGCGTCTGGGGATTTGTTATAGAATGCGGTGCCGGTCTCGGACTTGTGCTGATACTTAGATGGTTCTGGTGGAGAGTAAATGCAATAAGTGAAATTGTTGCTACGATCACTCCTTTTATAGTATATGGTGTTCTTTATTTTGGTGATTTCAACGTGAAATTTCCGAATACCCTGTACATTATTGTTCCCATAACTACAATCGCCTGGCTGATAACAGCATTCATCACAAAGCCAACGGAAGAAAGCAAGCTTATTTCTTTTTATACAAGAGTTCATCCGGGCGGTATTGGATGGAAAAAAATATCCGACGGGCTCAAAGATATAAAATCAGATTCGGGATACTATCTGCTATTCATAAACTGGATAGCGGGAATAATACTTGTATATTCATTCCTTTTCGGAATTGGGAAAATTATTTTCGGGCAGTTTCTAATCGGGGCTCTATTCCTTCTGGTTGGTATTGCTTCTGCTTTACTTATCAGGAGAAACTTTAATAAGGTCGGCTGGGAAACAATCAACTAATTTGGAATTTGGGATTTCGGATTTGGAATTTATTATACACAATACACAATACACAATACACAATACACAATACACAATACACAATACACAATACTCACTGCCATATGAAACCTTTTC
>CAZLOL010000365.1:0-3319 GCA_964561045.1 uncultured Ignavibacteriaceae bacterium
CGAAACTCTGCGGTTAAAAAAAACGAGCATTTAAAACTTTTTTGGTTCTGGCTATTCCAGTTTATGAATTATAGATTCTTTTTCAATTATAAAGTGATTATACAATACTAAATACTAAATACTTAATACTATATGAAATCTATATTAATATCATCCAAAGCCCCGAAGCCCGTCGGTCCTTATTCACAGGCAGTGAGTTACGGAGAGTTTATTTATTCTTCAGGACAGGTTGGTTTGAATTCTGAGGGAAAATTTGTATCTGATGATGTTCAGGATCAGACAAAGCAGACGCTTGAGAATCTTAAAAGCATACTTGAAGACAACGGTTCATCTCTTGAGAATGTAATCAAGACAACAGTTTACTTAAGGGATATGAATGACTTCAAGCCAATGAATGAGATATATGCAAAATATTTCGGGAGTTCATTGCCGGCAAGAAGTACAGTTGCAGTGGTTGGTCTTCCGCTTGATGCTAAAGTTGAAATTGAAGTAATTGCTTTTAAAAAATAATTTACTATGAAAAATTATACTTTCAATCCTCTTTATGAAAAGTCGTGTCCCAGCAATATTCATTTCACTGTCGGAATAGTCATAAAATCAGACATAGAAACTGTCTGGAAAAATGTCTGCAAAGCTGATAATGTAAAAAAATATTTCACAACTGATGCGCACAGAGATATGGATAAAGGCGGAGAAGTAGTATGGGTTTGGGGAGAGGAAGCTGCGCTGATAAGAGTACTGGAAGTTCATCCTGATGAAAAGATAATATTCGAGTGGAACGGCGCGAATGTGGAATACAGAATCAGGACAGAATTTATTTTCGAGCTGCTGAACGGAAGGGTTAAATTAAAAATTAAGGAAACAGGCTGGGAAGGCGATGAAGCGGGAGTCAAAAGCGCATTCGCCAACTGCAGCGGCTGGACGGAATTTCTTAATGCTCTGAAGGTCTTTACTGAATTTAATATATCCTACCTGAATAAATAATTATAAATAAAAAAGTCTGCAGATGCAGACTTTTAATAAGTATAAGAACTATTTATAAAAATATAAAAATTATTTACCGAGTTTATTGACGTGTTTTGAAAGTTTTGACTTTTGGTTTGCGGCTTTATTCTTGTGAATGATGCCTTTCACTGCAGCTCTGTCAAGCACTGCAACGGTCTTTCTCAATTCTGTTTCAGCACCGGCTTTATCCTTTGTTTCCATGACTCTTTTCATCGAACCTTTTAACAAAGCTTTTACTTTTTTATTTCTTTCAGTTCTCTTGATTGTTTGTCTTGCTCTTTTCTGAGCTGATTTATGTCTTAATGGCATTTAACTGTTCTAAATTTATTATTTAATTTCAACAAAAATAGACAAATCCGCTCCCAATATCAAAGCAAATTTGAATAAAAGTGCAAAGTACCAGGTATTTAGTATTAAGTATTTAGCATTAAGTAATATGATGAATTTTTATTGATCCTGCTGCTGAAAATTTAGTTCCCGTGTGAGGAAAAGTTGTCAAATCTTGTAAGCGTGTTACTGAATTGAAAACTCTTCATAAGATCTGACAACTTTGTCTTACAAATCCATAAAAGCAAAAAATGGAAATATAAAATATAACTGATCAAAGTTGTAATGTTTCAGGTCAAAGCTGTAATGCTGCAGGTTAAAGATATTATGATACAGGTTTATCATTAACCTTTACCGGTTTAAATAATTTAAAAATCAGCTTAGCAGGCACCTGATCGACCAAAAGCAGAGAAAAATAAATTTTCATTTTATGACATAAGTCATAATGCAATTAATAAAATACCTGTATATTTGTATAAATATAATTTTATAAATTCAATCAGATATAATGGACTTCAAAACAATATTCGAACCTTTCAGGATAAAATCTGTTGAGCCACTGAGCGTTACAACGGAAGAACAAAGAATAAAATATCTTAAAGATGCGCATTACAATCCGTTTCAGCTTCATTCGGAATATGTATTAATAGACTTTCTCACGGACAGCGGTACGTCCGCAATGAGCTCAAAGCAATGGTCAGCACTGCTTGACGGTGACGAAGCGTACGCCGGATCCAAGAGCTGGCTGAAAATGGAAAGTGAAATCAAAGACCTTACGGGATTTGAACACATTCTTCCTACTCACCAGGGAAGGGCAGGCGAGAGAATACTCTACGGTTACCTCGGCGGAAAAGGAAAAGTTTTCATCAGCAATACACATTTTGATACTACAAGGGCAAACATTGAGTTTTCCGGTGCAGAAGCCATTGATATTCCCATTGCGGAATCTCAGGAACCGATGCTTTATCATCCATTCAAAGGAAACATGGATGTAAAAAAGCTCGAGGAGCTAATCAATAAATACGGAAGAGAAAATATAGGAGGGGTTATACTTACGGTAACAAACAACAGCGGCGGCGGTCAGCCTGTCAGTATGGAAAATGCAAAACAGATCGGAGAGATCTGCAGAAATTATAAAGTCAATTTTTTCCTTGATTGCTGCAGAATAGCCGAGAATGCCTATTACATAAAGCACCGTGAAAAAGGATTTGAAAATAAAACCTACAGAGAAATTGCACAGGAAATGTTCTCGCTTACCGATGGAGGTATAATGAGCGCGAAAAAAGACGGACTCGTAAATATGGGGGGATTCCTTGCTCTCAAAGAACAGCATTTATCCGACGAGTGCACTAATCTTCTGATAATAACAGAAGGATTTGTAACATACGGCGGACTTTCTGGGCGTGACATGGAAGCAATTGCGATCGGATTAAGGGAAGTCTTTGATGCAGACTATCTTCGTTACAGAATACGAAGCACAGAATATCTTGGTGAAAAACTTTACAATATGGGTGTACCATTAATATGGCCTATCGGTGGACATGCAGTTTATCTGGATGCAAAAGCTTTTTATCCTCATATACCTGTTGATCAGTACCCCGGTCAGGCGCTTGTATGCGAACTTTATGTAAAAGGAGGAATCAGATCTGTCGAGATAGGTTCCGTAATGTTCGGTAAATATGATGACAAAGGAAAACTCATTCCTGCTCCGAATGAGCTCGTGAGACTTGCAATTCCTAGAAGAGTTTATACTCAAAGCCATATTGAATATGTTATTGAGGTCTTTGAAAAACTTATAGAGGATAAGAAGTCAGCTAAGGGAATGAAGATAATTGAAGAGCCGAAGTTTCTGAGGCATTTTACGGCGAAGTTTGAGGAGATTAGTTGAGATTGCAGAGTTTGTCAAGTTTGTCAAGTTTGTCAAGTTTGTAGAGTTTGTAGAGTTTTATTAGTTTAATGAGTTTTGTTTGTTAGAAAGTAAAATGAG
>CAZLOL010000366.1:0-3291 GCA_964561045.1 uncultured Ignavibacteriaceae bacterium
AAAAAAACGAACATTTAAAACTTTTTTGGTTCTGGCTATGCCAGTTTATGAATTAGGAATTGAAATTTAGGAATTATTATAAGTTAGATATTTTAGTTTAAAACAGTTTTTTTCTTTTATTGAGATAGTTTAATAAAGCAGTATCAAAAGGAGTGGCTGTGGAGAGTGTTACAAAATCAATATTATTCTTCCTGCATTCAGTTTTATATTTATTTATAAATTCATTGATGGTTTCCTGATAGGCTTTCCGCATTGCAAAAGGCTGCGAATACATCTCTTCATTTGTTTCCATATCCTTTAATGTGACAGGGTTTCCTTCGAGGAATGTAAGCTCTACCGGATCAAGTATCTGAAAAATTATAACTTCATTTTTATCATACCGGAAATGCTTCAGAGCATTTATAACTTCATTCTGCTCATCAAATAGATCACTGAAAACTATTACAAGTCCCCTTCTTTTCACTTTATCTGCAATTTCATTCAGACATTTTGCAGTTCCCGTTTCATTTCTCGAATCAACTTTTGACAATTCTTTAAGTATTAGCTGAAGATTTGCTTTAGTGGAATGAGGCGGAATATAAGAACGGATCTTAGTGTCGTAAGTTGTAAGAGATATGGCATCTCTCTGCATAAGCATTAAATAAGCAAGTGAAGCAGCAAGATGAGAAGCATATTCGAGCTTGGTAATAGAATCATAAACAGGAGTTGTGTTTTTTTCAGCTCCTGAAATCATCTTTTTGAAAAAATTCTTTCTTTTGGAATTCATTCCTTTCAGACTGTCCGATCTGAAACTCATTGAGCGGCTTATGTCCAGCAGAAGATAGGACTTTAGATTTGTTTCTTCTTCAAATCGCTTTATATAATATCTGTCTGTTTTCCCGAGAATCTTCCAGTCAAGATGTTTAAGATCATCACCGGGCATATACTGCCTGTGCTCGGCAAATTCCACACTGAAGCCGTGATACGGGGACTTATGCATCCCTGCAATAAACCCTTCCACGACCATGCGGGCTTTAAATTCCATGTTTGAAAGCCGCGCAACCAGGGAAGGGTTCAGGTATTTTTTATAATCGGAAACTTCCTGCAATATTTATTTTAATTTGAGATCAGCTAAATTACATTCTTTCATTTACCTGCCTGATTATTTATTCTTACTTGCAGGATCTTTATCATCGGGTTTTTTGGTTTCAATTTTTGGTGTTTCAGTCTTATCATCCATAATTTTTGTTTTTACTGTGTCCGAAGCCGACTGACCGCTCATCTTATTAATGTTTTCCTGAATTATTTCTTCAATGGATCTGCCTGACTGCAATACTTCCAGCATGGTTGTTGCAGATTCACTCATCTTATCATTGGCATCCATATCTTTCGGATATTTGGCAAGAAAGGCCTTATAAGACTTTATCGCATTATCTTTATCTTTTAACTGCTCATCATATATAAATGCAACCATAAACAAAGACTGCTTTGCATCTTTTGTATTAGGAAATTTTTCCGCAAGTTCGGTATAAGTTTTTATTCCTGCCTGGGGATTCTTCAGACCATCAATCTGAATTCCTGCGATCTGATTATAAGCAAACACCGCTTTATCGGATTTAGGATAATTTTTCAGGAATTCCTGATAGGATACTATTGCCTCATCATATTTCTTTTCATCAAGTTTTGTCTTTGCATCGGTAAGATACTGGTCTTCTGTCTTCTTATTTTCCGAACATCCGATAAGTATCAAAGAAAATAAAATTACACTTAGGAGTTTTAAATTAATTTTTCTCATATTATATTTATGGTGTGTTTAGTTAATGAATAATTATGACAATGTAATTAAAACGATTTTAAAAATTAATGAAAAAACCAGGACTGAATGAAGATTTTATCTGCAGGATTTGGGAAGACAGATCGAACTACAAAGGACTGAAAACCTGCAGCGGTGAAGATGTGGATATAATTGAATACGGAAAGAGAAATTCCGACGCCGGTCCCGATTATAAAGATGCAAAAGTCAAAATAGGAAGTATTCTATATTCCGGAAGCATCGAGATACACAGGTCCGTAAATGACTGGTATCTTCATAAGCATAAAGGTGACAATAAATTTAATAATGTAATACTTCACGTTGCCTTTTATGAAAATGACGGCTTATCCGAAACCGGATATCCTAAAGTTAAAAGATCCCGGAACGTTCCTACAGTCATACTTTCGGAATTCCTCTCAAAATCAGTACATGAAATTTGGAAAGACATAATAAATAATCCATCCTCCGCTTTTAAGCTCCCCTGTTTCCCTGAAAATTCTTCTGTTGCTCACAGTTTAAAGAAAGAATGGATCGATTTTCTTTCCAAAGAAAGGCTTGAATTTAAAGCAGCAAGGATAAGATCTTATCTTGAGGCAGAAACATCAGAAATCAATAAAAAGATAAACTGGGAACAAGCGCTTTTTGAATTTATCTGCGAAGCGCTGGGATTTTCAAAAAATAAGGAACAGTTCAGGAAGCTTTCAGGAAAGATCAGTCTCCCGGATCTTAAAAATAAAACCCTGACACTTGCTGAAATTGATTCACTTCTGTTCGGACTTTCAGGTTTCCTGCATGACCTTAGCTACAAAGACCGCTATATCTTTGAGTTAAAATCTAACTGGATCAGGCTGCGATCCGATATAAAGCAGGAACCTTTGGATAAATCCGAATGGAATTTTTTCCGGCTCAGACCTCCTAATTTTCCCACGCTGCGCATTGCATATGCATCCGGACTGCTTTATGATCTGCTCAGTAAAGAATTATTTAAAGATATTATCTTTATTTTTGAACAGGGAATTAATGTAAAGAAAGAACTTTTTCATAGATTTTCCAAAATTCAAGTCTCCGGATACTGGAATATTCATTACAATTTTAGCAGAAAGAGTGCGGCATACACTAATTTAATCGGCAAAGAAAGAATTACGGATATTATTGTTAATGTAATTCTTCCTCTTGTTTATCTTTATTCCGGATGCTTCAGCAAGACAAACCTTAAGAACAGAGCTGAATATTTTTATAAAAAAGAAAAACAAAAAAGCGGAACTAATGAAGTGGTCAGGGTTATGGAAAAACAAACGGGTATGAAAGTAAGTTCTCTGGCAGACGAACAGGGACTGCTGCAGCTGCATAATTATTACTGCTTAAAGGAGAAATGCAGTGAATGTGAAATAGGGAAAATTGTTTTTTCAAATGAGAGAGTAAATGAACCGCTGAGGATAATTCTGTATTAGTCACTTACAAGTTAAATTCTACTCAAAATGGTAAGAAAATTTTTTAAC
>CAZLOL010000367.1:0-3288 GCA_964561045.1 uncultured Ignavibacteriaceae bacterium
CTTAATACCTAATACCTACTTCAGCAAAATCATACTTTTTGTTTCCGAATATGCATCAGTTTCCAGTTTATAATAATATATTCCGCTGGGATAATCAGATGCATTCCAATTTACGGAGTAACTGCCGGGATTTTGCTTTTCTCTTACAAGCGATTCTACTTTTTTACCGAGCATGTTATAAATATTTATTGATACATAATTCGTAACTCGTAATTCGTAAGTGATATTTGTTTCAGGATTGAATGGATTAGGATAATTCTGATTCAGATAAAATGATCTTATGTTATTTAAATTATTATTAGCAATTATACCGCTCGGAGTTCCTGTATATTTTACTATCATTCCGTTTCCTCCTGCTATCCAGCCGTTATTATTATCTGTAAAGTATATGCCGAATAATCTTGCATCGAAGTTATTCTCAATTTCCTGAAACCAGGACTGACCGGCATCTGTCGAACGGTATATGAATCCGTAATCTCCGGCTGCATAATAATTCATCTCGTTTATGGCGAAAATATTATTTAGATAATTATTAGGTGGTATGTTAATTACGTTCCAGTCTTCACCTCCGTTAGAAGAAAGCAGTATCTTATTATCGAATGTAAATCCGATCCCTGTATTAGCATTTACAAATTGTACAGCACCGACACCTCCGCTGAAGATTCCGGCATGAGGAACAAACCAGTTAACACCTCCGTTAGTTGTTTTATAAATTTTTCTTTCTCCGGAAGCATACCACCCGGTGTTGACATTATTGAACCATATATCGCTTATATATCTTTCACTACCGGAGTTAATATCTGAAAAATTAATTCCGCCGTTTGATGTGTACAGCAATTTTCCTGAGTCACCGCAGATCCAGCCTGAGTTTTCATTAAAGAAAAAAGAAGAATATAATCCCACGGTTAGATTGGAATTCAGCACAGCCCAGTTGTTACCGCCGTTGCTTGATTTTAAAATCAATCCTTCCTCGCCAACGCAATATCCTGAATTTATTCCGGCTATCTCGATCTGATTAAGATATGCATTGTCACCTGCAGCCTGAATTCTCTGCCATTCGGCGCCTCCGTTTGAAGTTATGGCAATTGTACCCTGCGCCCCGCAGCTCATGCCTTTGTTCAAATCCAGAAAGTCTATTGAAAACAATGTATTCCTGAAACCGAAAGAAAGATCAGTCCAGTTAACTCCTGAATTATAAGACTTAATGATCGTTCCTTTATTTCCGACACTGATAATGTCGTTCACATTGAATGCCTGAATGGAATATTGAAATTCAGAAGTTGATGTGCCGAAACCTGACCAGCTTGAACCTCCGTTAGTAGACTTGTAAAAATTTCCGTAATCACCCGAGGCAAAACCGGTATTTTCGTCACCGAATGATATAGAGTAAAACCATCTGTTGGTGGAAGTCGAAGTTCCTGACCAGCTCAGACCGGCATTTGTAGATTTTAAAATTGTTCCGTAAGCACCTGCGATGAAAGCTGTATTTGCATCCCTGAACATTACATCAAACAGGTAGTTAGGATTGCCGGAATTTATGTTCTGAAAAGTCTCACCATAATCTGCTGATCTTACAAGAGCTCCGAATAAGCCGGCAGCTAATACAATAGAATCTCTGACAGCGCAGCTTGTAAGCGTGTTTGAAACATTTGTAGTTCGTCGTGACCACTCCTTTCCTCCGTCAGAAGTTTTAAATACTATTCCGGTATCACCTACTATGAAACCTGTTGAACTATTCAAAAATCTCACTGAAAATAAATTTCCGGTCGTATTCAGAATGATCTTTGTCCAGTTTAATCCGGAGTTTGTGGATGTAAGAATTGTTCCGTATAATCCGACGGCAAAGCCGGTATTCTCATTTACAAAACACACAGATCTTATGCTTTGCTTTGTTCTTGTTGAAGTTATGATCCAGTTTGATCCTCCGTTTGTAGTTCTTATGATAGTACCGCCGTCTCCGCATGCCCAGCCGGTGTTTGAATTCAGATAATATGATCCGAATAAAATATTTCCCTGAGGCAATGGATTCTGCCATTGCCATTGAGAGAAACAGGGTTGAGTATTTAAAGTGAATAGAGTGAATAGAGTGAATAGAGTTATTGGAGCTTTTAGAGTGAAATATGTCAGTTTAGCTATATCAGTTATTTTAATATTAAAAAGATTCAGCTTATTATTTTCATTTTTAATCATAAATATTTAGTATTAATGTAAAGTTAACAATTTTAACTATTATAAAATAAGAAATTCAGCGAAGTGCGGGATGCAATTTGACAAGGGATAAAAAATTATTTATTAAAAAATTTTCCGTATACAGCAACATTTCATACATTTATTACAAGGATTAAATTGATTAATTTACATCCGACAAATCAAAAACAACAATTGAAAAAAAATATTTCAAATAAAAGTCCGATCGGCGTATTTGATTCCGGGATCGGAGGTCTGACAGTAGCAAAATCTTTATTCGAAATACTACCGAATGAAAACATTATTTACCTGGGAGATACTGCTAGACTTCCTTATGGTACGAAATCAAAAGAGACTGTTACAAGGTATTCGATAGAAATTACTAAATTTCTTTTGAATAAAAATGTTAAAATGGTTGTAGTTGCATGCAACACTGCTTCATCGGTGGCATTACCTTTTTTGAGAAAGATCTCGGATGTTTCAGTGCTTGGTGTGATAAAACCCGGTTGTAAAGCAGCTGTTGCGCATACAAATAATTTTAAGATCGGTGTCATCGGCACACTCGGAACAATTCAAAGCTATGCTTACAAAACTCAGATACATAAAATAGACCGCAATATAGACGTATTTCAGAAAGCATGCAGCCTGTTTGTTCAGCTGGCAGAAGACGGCTGGACCGATAACAAAATTGCCTCTATGATCGCCGGAGAATATCTGTCAGAATTCAAGAAAATGAATATAGATACGCTTATTCTCGGATGCACGCATTATCCTATATTGAAAAATACAATTTCAAAAGTTGTAGGGAAGAAGATCAGACTCATAGATTCGGGAGAAGAAACTGCAAGAGAGGTTAAAAGGATCCTCGAGCAGGAAAAGCTGCTTAATACTCAAAAGAAAAAGGGAAAGCATAAATTCTATGTAACTGATTTTCAGAAAAAGTTTAAAGAGATAAGCGAACGATTTCTCGGTCAGCCGATACATGATGTGAAGAAAGTTAAGCTTAGTTAAGAATTTTGAAATAAGAATTACGAGTTACGAGTTACGAGTTACGAGTTATGAGTTACGAGTTACGAGTTATGAGTTACGAGTTACGAGTTA
>CAZLOL010000368.1:0-3284 GCA_964561045.1 uncultured Ignavibacteriaceae bacterium
CCTTCATCAGGCTGTAGATGTGCGCGCGCTTGAAGCCGGTCTTGGCTTCGACCTCGGCGCGGCGCAGGACGCGGTGCTCGGGCGGCAAGGCCGGCGCGATGGTCTGCGAAGACATGAGAGGCACTCCTTGACGCTCGATGGCGTTGTTCAGAAAGTGCCTCGCATTCCATATGCTGCTGCTGCGAGATTCACTGCAACTGCAGAACACGCAACTGCAATTGCAGTCTGCTGTTACAGGCTCAGCGCGATGCCTCCAGGTGGCGACGCGCCTGTGCCAGCTTGCTCCACAGCGTTCGCTCGCTGATGCCGGGCCGCCCTTCATGGTGGGCCAGTAGCGCACTGATCACCGCATCCATGTTGCGGAAGGACGAGTAGGCAGAGCCCGCGGGGGACTTGCCCAACAGCAATGTCAGCAGGCCGCCAATGATGTTCAGGTAAGTCGATTCGCTGCGCAGGCCCGGTTCACTCGCATCGCCCTCACGAATGCTACTGGCATGCTCCTTCGCCAACGCTTCGTGCTGTGCCTTCAGCGCCGCATGTAGTTGTGCGAGTTCGGCAAGCTGCAGCTTGGCGGCCTCGCGATCGGCCAGCAACACGTTCAGCATGGCGACGCTCACCGAAGGATGCAGTTCGCGCTCGATGCCGTCGAACAGGAATGGAGGCCGCTCACCGGGGTAGTAATGCGACATCCACGCCTTCAGGTCGACGTGGCGCACGATCAACGCAGGATCGTCGAGTGCGGGGCGCTGAGGTTCCTGCGCCATGCCTGCCTTGCCGTAAGAAAGCTCATCGTGTGCCAATGCGTCGAAGATGCGCTCGGAGAAAAGGCGCAGCAAGGGCCAGCGCGGAAAGTCGTTCGGCTCAGGCATGGCACGTGGCCCGAGCGTTTCCAGAATCCGCGGCTCAAAGCGCAACAGTCCCGCCCAACGGACGGCCGCCTCGATCGGGCGGTAGTAGATCCTGGCGCCAAAGGCAAGGCAACTCGATTTCTCCATGTCGCGTGCGTCCCATCGTCGGATCGAACTCTGGCAGACGCGCACCGCCCAAGTGGGCGAGGCGATTGCCCAGAAATCCGGATGAAGCGCAGGACCGGCCGGGATCGTGGAAGGAAGCGTTGCATCGGCGCTGACGGCCGGCTAAGGGCGAACTACATCTTGCTACGCTTGAAACTCCTCAACCATGATGCGGGCGCTTTGCCTTTGGACCGGCACGCGGCTTGGTGGTCGCGCTCCCCTGGAGTCAAGCATGGGTGCCGCGCTTTACCCGAAACCTGGCCAAAGTTTTCCGTAGGAATTCCAACGGCGTAAAGTGCCAATGCGTCAACAGGATGAGCCGGTTTGCAACCAGCAAAAGCTCATGCGTTCCGCGTCAGTGAAATGACCGCGGCGGCGAGCCCGCAGGCGAGTGCCGGAGTACGGAAGGGCGCAGCAATTGCGTCGAAACTGGAATCAGTACAGCGCATGAGCCATGCAGATCGGGTCAGCCGCAAGACCAAAGATGAATCGCGCAATCCGAGAAAACTAGCCGCGCACCTTCCGATAGATCCGCGTCAGATCGCGCGTGATGTGCTTGCGTCCTGATGACATATACGTTCGGCGCGTTCGATGAACCGCTGCAACGGCTCCGTCATGCCACCCTCGGTTCGTAACAGATAGGTGGTTATCGATGCGCTCTGACCGGCCAACGGGCGGACAACAACATCCGCCGGCTGGCAAGTTGCCAAGTGCGCGGCAGTGGAAAAACCTAGCCCGTACCCTGCGGCCACCAACGTCAGCATCAGCCCGTGAGAAGCGGCATACTCAGCCACGATCGGTTGGACATCGACAGAGCGGAACAGTCGTTCGCTCTGCCGACCGCAACCTTGGCATGCCCGTGGATCACAAAGTACCAGCGGATAGCTCACCACTTCCTGCAACGGCACTTCCTTGAAGGCTACAAGCGGGTGCCGTGCGGGCAGGATCACTACCAAGGGGTCGGCCCACAGCGGCTCAGCAATGATCCCGTCCTCCACTTCATTGACCATTGCAAAGCCGGCGTCGAACAGATTTGCGTTCAGCCCCTGCACGAGTTCGGTCAGCGGTACTTCGGAGAGCCGGATGTTTACCTGCGGCGACTCTTCGCGGCACAGTGCAAGCAGTGCTGATAGCCTCGCCCGTCCTATGTCTCTCGACAGCGCGATTCGCAAAATGCCCTGAGAACCGGAGGCAGCAGCCTTCGCGCTGGCCACTGCCTGCTCAACGCTCAACATGATGCGGCGGGCGTCGTCGAGGAAGACTCGCCCTGCCCAAGTCAGGGTTGCGCCCCGCGGCGTGCGACTGAGCAACGTCACGCCTAGAGTTGTCTCCAACTTGCGGATCGTGCGTGATAGGGGAGATTGTTCTATATGCAGCCGCCTAGCGGCTCGACCGAAGTGCAGTTCCTCGGCTACAGCAATGAAACAGCGAAGATGACGTAAGTTCATGCGCAGTCCCTCGTGACGTGACCAGTCCTTATGATCGTAGGGAGCCGCATGCGTGCGGAGAAGAGGCCGGCATGTCTTGCAGCGGCTGCCGTCGCCGGCTCACAGCACGCGGGCAATGGTGTCCGGAGTTATTGCAACGCTGCTTGAACGCGGGCGGCGGTCATGGCGGATGGCTAGCTAGAGCACTCGCGCCAGCGCGCCTCGGCTATCTTCTGTGGCCGCAGCGACCCGAGGAAGACAGTCGCGGCGTCTTACGTCACTCCCCGAGGGCGAGCGATTTGGTCTGTCGACACGGGCGGCGGCGCAGCGTCTGAAGTTCGCGCCAGCGGGCATCGCGCCGGATGAACTGTCGATGGGCATGTTCGGCGAATTCGAGATCGCCACCTGTAACCGCGCCGCTGAAGCACTGCGGCCGGAGCAGTCGCAGCAAGCGGCTGACGCGGGCGGACAAGCAATTCCTGTAACATGTGCCGCGCATCTTCACTGCCTTGCAGCAAGCCCGCGACAGCGTGAGGGGAGCGGCCAACGGCTTTCACGGTCAGCAACGCATTACGCTGTCCGATGGCATCACCCCGTCGCGCTTGCCGACCTTGCTGGCGTTAAGCTGGCAGGAGGAGCCCGACGTCGAGTTGCGCCTGTTCGAGGTGTCACTGTCGCAGCAAATCAAGGGGCTGCATGGCGATCTGTATGACCTAGGGCCCAGTCTGGTGAAGTGGGTGACGACATCGTGGCTAAGGCGCTTTGGAGCGCCCCCCTCATGGTCGCGGCGCCGGCATGGCATCCGCTGCTCAAGCACAAACGTATCTCACTGGACGAGGTGCTG
>CAZLOL010000369.1:0-3271 GCA_964561045.1 uncultured Ignavibacteriaceae bacterium
CATTCGGGAATTTATTATAAACCCGGAAGTTTGAAAGCAGTTAACTGTATCACAGGCTATAAAATGCTTCTGGATTTTTGTGACAAGAATGACATAGAGTATGATATCTGCGGAAAAATAATAGTTGCAACCGAAGAGAAAGAACTTATTCCTTTAAGAACACTTCTTGAAAGAGGAATTGAGAACGGTCTTAAAGGTATAAAAGAACTTTCAGAACCTGAGCTTAAAGAAACCGAACCAAATGTTGCAGGGATCAGAGGTATTCTCGTGCCGCAGACAGGAATAGTAGATTATAAAATCGTATCAGCAAAAATTTCGGACTTAATTAAAGCAAAAGGAGTTGAAATTAAATTAAGTGAAGAAGTTTTAGATTTAAAATCAGAAGGAAGCAGAGTAGAAGTTAAAACAAATAAAGGGAGCTACAATTCATCCGTTCTGATATCCTGCGCCGGTTTGTATTCTGATAAAACAGCTTCAATGCTCAATAAGAAAATTGAATTCAGGATCATACCTTTCAGAGGAGAATATTACAAGCTGAAAGATTCAAGCAGGCATTTAATAAAGAACCTGATATATCCAGTTCCTGATCCCGAATTTCCGTTTCTCGGAGTTCATTTCACCAGAAGAATTGACGGCATGACGGAAGCCGGACCAAACGCGGTACTTGCTTTTAAAAAAGAAGGGTATAAGAAAAATGATTTTAGTTTTTCGGAAACACTTAACACATTGGCTTACCGGGGATTTCATAAGATAGCCATGAAATACTGGAAGACGGGTTTCTATGAAATTTACCGGTCACTTTCAAAAAAGGAATTTGTAAAGTCACTGCAGAGACTTGTTCCGAAAATCACAGGGGATGATCTCATCCCGGGCGGATCAGGTGTAAGAGCTCAGGCTTGTGATAAAAACGGAAAACTGCTGGATGATTTTCTTTTCATAGAAAATGAAAGAGTCATAAATGTCTGCAACGCTCCGTCTCCGGCTGCGACATCATGCTTTTCAATTGGAAAAACAATATCAGAAAAAGTTATGCAAAATTATTTTTAGAAGTTTGCTGATAATTAATTGATCGGATATTATTTGAAAAATATAAATATTGATAAATGAATACAAAGGAACAAATTCGCATTAAGACCAAAAATGATCTGTTGTCTAAGGGTCTTAAAATTTCAGGAGAGGACTTTGAAAGACCATGGGGAGGATTTTTTATAATAAGCGATGAGAGCATGACCGAATTTATGTCAAATTATTTTTCAGGAGTAATGCTTCCTTTTGACATTACAAAATTAAATGTCAGTCCGAAAATACTTGTTGTCTCCCCGGAGAAAAAATTATCGTGGCAGGCACATGAAAGAAGGGCGGAGCTGTGGAGAGTTGTCAAGGGACCTGTCGGAATTTATACCAGTCTGACGGATATACAGCCGGATGATATGAAGGTTTACAATGACGGTGAAATAATTGAAATGGAACTGGGGACAAGACACAGGCTTGCAGGCATGGATGACTGGGGGATAATTGCGGAGATATGGATACATAAATTTCCGGATAATCCTTCTGATGAAGATGATATCAGAAGGATAGATGATGACTTTGGGAGATGATTTCTGTGAATTGAAATATTTAAGTTGCATGAACTAAAAATTGAATTATTCCTAATTCTGAATTACAAAAGGTGAAAGATAATATTAAAGCTCCAATCCTTATCTTTATAATTTTCATTATCAGTCTTCATTGCAGTAATAAATCCGGTTCTTCAGGTATCCGCGCTAATTTTACTTTCGATTCTCTTTCAAAAGACCACATAATCAACTTAACTGAATCACAAAGAAAAATACTAAGCGGCGCAAAGCAGAATCTTAATGAAGGTGCTGTTTATGATATTACAATGGCGTATTATGTATTGAAATACAAAGACGGAAACTTTACCGGAGAAAAAGTATATCCTTACGGGGATCTTGATCCTTCAACCGGTGTATGTACTGATGTAATAATACGTTCACTAAGAAATGCAGGCATTGTAGATCTTCAGAAAGCTGTGCATGAAGACCTCACCTTTAACAGAAAAAAATATCCTTTATCAAGATGGAATAATAAGAAACCGGATTCAAATATTGATCACAGGCGCGTGATGAATCTTGAGGTCTGGTTCTCCGGACACTGGGACACAATGGACGAAAACAACTTCTTGCCCGGTGATATTGTAGTCTGGGATATGAACGAAGACGGAGCAAGTGATCATATCGGAATCGTTTCAGATAAAATTGTAAACGAAAGATTTTTTGTAATACACAATCATCCCGATCCTGGGCACATAGCGGAAGAGGATAAATTGTTTAAGTGGGAAACATCAGGACATTACAGGATCAGAGAGTGAGAGCTATTCTGCTTATATTGAGAATATACTATTTCAGAAGTAACAATTAAAAAATTAATTTCAAATGAATCTATTTGATGCAATAATAAACCGTAAAACAACCAATACTGCATTTGCAGATAAGAAAGTTTCCATAGAGCATAAAGAAATGCTTATTAAAATGGCATCACATTCTCCCAGTCATTTTAATTCGCAGCCATGGAGGTTCATATTGATTGAAGATGAAAACATAATAAACAATATCGCAAAGATCGCAGGTGATTCTATGGTTCAGCTTATGGACGACGGTAGATTCTGGAAACAGTACAGGAAATATTTCAGATTCAGCGAAGAGGAAATGGAAAAGACAAAGGACGGAATCCATATTGACCATCTTCCGGCATTCCTAAAGCCATTTGCTAAAAGCATTTTTTCAGAAGCAGGAGGAAAGGTTATTTCAAAGTTCAAAGTTTCAAGAATACTCGGCAATGATGAGGAGAAATTAGTTGCGACCTCGCCGTTATTGTTTGTTATACTTCTGACAAAAGATGAATATAAAAAAGAGGAACTATCCGGATTCTATTCCATAATTTCAATGGGTGCTGTGATACAGACTCTCTGGCTTTGCACTACTGCTATTGGAATGGGAATGCAGTTCATTTCCACACCGGGCGAGATCCCGGATAAGTGGAATGCGATTTCGGAATTGCTTAAAACCTCTGATGAATTTGAAATGATGGCAATATTCAGAATGGGATATGTCGACCCGAATATGAAACGCCCTTCGATCGACTGGAAATCTTCACAGCGAAAGGGAATTGGCGAACTTGCGTTTAAGGATGTTTTCGGAAAGAGATTTTAGTTATTAATCACTTACAAGTTAAATTCTACTCAAAATGGTAAGAAAATTTTTTAACA
>CAZLOL010000370.1:0-3255 GCA_964561045.1 uncultured Ignavibacteriaceae bacterium
AAAACGAGCATTTAAAACTTTTTTGGTTCTGGCTATGCCAGTTTATGAATTTAGAATTGGGAATTTATCCGATCTTAGATTTTATATTAGCTTCTAACTTTTAACTATAAAAGGAAATAATAATTGTAAGATTAAAATTACTGTTTATATGTATCTGTGAATTATTTTCCCAGTGAAAAAATAAATACCGGTAAAATTAATCAGAAGCAAAACTTAATAAAACATGCAGATAGAAATAATATATTTGATAGCAGGACTTTTTATAGGAGGCATTGCTGCCTGGATCTTTGCAAGGCTTATTGCCGGATCCAAAACCGTATCGAGAAAAGAGTTTGATGATTTGACGGTAAAATTTAATTCCGCTGTTACAGATCTTAGTGTTGAAAAAGAAAGATCAGGAATGCTTGCGGAAAATCTGCGTGCAAAGGAAAGCGAACTTAAGTTAAGATCAGAAGAAGTGCTAAAGATCTCCGGCTCGCTTTCTTCAAAGACAACAGAGCTTTCGGAATTATCAAAACAAACAGATGAGATCAGATCCGAACTGACAGTTAAAAAATCAGAGCTTACAAAACTTCTTACTGAAATTCAAAGCTTGGAAAGAACTTCGGCAACAGCAAAAGCAAATCTTGAAAGTTCAGTTATGTCTAATCAGACATTTTCCGAAGACATTAAGCGGCTGAAGAATGAACTGCAGGCAATGACTGATGAATTTAACAAAGCAAATAAAAAAACTGCAGAGCTCTCGGCGAATAATAATTCGCTTACAGAAAAGCTCGAAACGCAGAAGACTGAAATCGAAGGGATGAGAAAACAGTTCAATACGGAGTTTGAGAACATAGCCGCTAAGATACTTGACGATAAAACAAAAAAGTTTACGGAACTGAACAGGGATAATCTCGAAAACATCTTAAAACCTCTCGGCGAAAATCTGAAATCTTTTAAAGACAAAGTGGAAGAGGTGTATGTAAATGAATCAAGGGAAAGGTTTTCTCTCGGGAAGGAAGTGGAGAAGCTGGTCCTGGCTAATCAGACGATCAGTCAGGAAGCAAATAATCTTACGAATGCGCTGACATCAAAAGGTAAAACTCAGGGCGACTGGGGACAGATGATACTCGAAAGCATTCTTGAGAGATCAGGGCTTGGAAAGAACAGGGAATATTTTGTACAGGAATATTTAAAAGATGAAAACGGAAACAATCTTGTAAATGACGCGGGACAGAAGATGCAGCCCGATGTGATAATTTCATATCCTGATAACCGCAAGGTTATTGTTGATTCCAAAGTTTCTCTGACTGCATACAGCAGATACACTTCCGCAACCGCAAAGGATGAAGAAGCAAAAGCTCTAAACGATCATTTAAGATCAGTAAAAAACCATATTGACGATCTGAGCTCCAAGAATTATCAGGACTTTGCCCCTTCTCTTGATTTCGTAATGATGTTTGTGCCTGTCGAGCCGGCTTATTTAATGGCAATTCATGCCGATCAGGATCTGTGGACCTATGCATATAATAAGCGAATACTTCTGACAAGTCCTTCTAATTTAATTGTTGCTTTGAAAATGATACTTGATCTGTGGAAAAGAGATAATCAGAGTAAAAATCACCAGGCAATTGTTGAAAGAGGAGGAAAGCTGTATGATAAATTTTCCATGGTACTTGACAGCTTCAAAGACATCGGAGCAAATCTGAAAGCGACACAAAGAAGTTACAATACTGCCGTCAGCCAGTTAAGCGAAGGTAACGACAATGTTTTAAAGCAGGTGGAGAAACTTAAACAGCTTGGCGCAAAAGCAAAAAAGAATTTACCTGAAGCTGACAGCCTGCCTTTGCTGGATATAAATGCGGACGTAAACGATAATTCAACTGAAAGCTGAAATCATCGAACCTTTCCGCTTCTGATTTCTATCTGCATGAATTAACGCTGCTGTGTATTGAATCCTTTTTATATTTAATCAAATCAAATATTGAATTAACTTGATGTAAATTATTTATTATGAAATCCAAAATTATATTACTTTTTGCCATAATTGTTTTTGTCGGACTTACACTTCTTTTATCAATGCTGATAGAAAAAACAAAAACTCCTTCCAAAGAAAAAGTATTAAAGAAAAAATCATCCGAAAGCATCACACCTGAAGACAAAGTTGAAAAAAAATCTTCAGGCGCTTTGGAATCAATGCAATGGATGACTCAGATAAGAGCTTATCCTGATACTGACATTCCGGCGGATAAATTTTTCAAAGCATTTGAATATTCAAAAGATAATCTTCAGCAGATCAATAACAGGGATGATCTTGATCAGTGGGAATCTATTGGTCCGGATAACATCGGCGGCAGAAGCCTTTGCGTGGCAATACATCCGGCGGATACGAATATAATATTTATGGGATCATCATCAGGAGGATTGTGGAAATCAACAACAGGCGGAATTGGCGCAAGCGCATGGAATATTATCAACACCGGATTTCCAAGTTCTGCCGTAAGCTCAATTGCCATTGATTCCGCAAATCCAAATGTAATGTACATCGGAACGGGAGAGAATTACGGATATGAGTTTTCTCAAAACGGAGTTGACATAAGAGTCACAAGAGGCATGTACGGAATCGGAATTTTAAAAACTACCAACGGTGGAAATTCCTGGACTAAATCATTAGACTGGACTTACGATAATAAAAGAGGCGTGTGGAAAGTTCTGATTAATCCTAAGAACTCAAATATTTTATACGCGGCAACTAGCGAAGGTATATTCAAATCGCTTAATGCAGGCGGAAGCTGGATTCAGCAGCTGAATTATAAAATGGCAATGGATCTCAGACTGAACAGCGCTGATACAAACGTGTTGTATGCTTCAATTGGCAACCTGACAAATAATGTTCCTCTTACTGACAAAGGAATTTTTAAATCAACTAACGGCGGTAATAACTGGACAAAACTCACAGGCGGACTTCCTGCTTCATGGTCGGGAAAGGCTACACTGGAAATTTATAAAGGCAATCAGAATTTAATTTACGCAAGCATTCCGAATGATTTCTCTTATGCCGGATATTATAAAAGCACAAATGCCGGTCTTAACTGGACAGCGGGAAGTACATCTGTCCCGATTGGAAATCAGGGATGGTATAATAACGGGCATATGGTTAAAGCGAACGATCCGAATTCAATACTTGTCGGAACGATCAATGTGGAAAAATCAACTAACGGCGGAACATCGTTTACAACCAAATCAAGCTGGTCTGCATGGAATGAGGGCGCG
>CAZLOL010000371.1:0-3237 GCA_964561045.1 uncultured Ignavibacteriaceae bacterium
CCATCACGGCATAAAATGCATTCGTAATTAAATTCAGTATAACTCTTCCGATATCTTGCGGCACAACGTTTATATTTTCTATGCTTTTATCAAAATCAGTTTCCGTTTTTGCATTAAAAGATTTATCCTTTGCCCGCAGACCGTGATAAGCCAGCCGTAAATATTCGTCTGCCAGTACATTTATATCAGTCGGCTCTTTTACTCCGTTGCTCGAACGGCTGTGCTGAAGCATTCCTTTTACAATCTCGCCGGCTCGTTTGCCGTGATGATTTATTTTTTCAAGGTTTTGTTTCAGGTCCTGTGCGATTTGCTTTGCTTCTTTGGTATTGCCTCTTTCTATTTCAGTATTCATCTCTTCCACTAACTCAGCGCTGACTTCAGAAAAATTATTTACGAAATTCAAAGGATTCTGTATCTCATGTGCGATGCCGGCTGTAAGCTCTCCGAGCGAAGCCATTTTTTCGGAATGAATGAGTTGCGCCTGTGTTGCCTTCAATTCGGTATATGCTTTCTCAATTTCCCTTGCCTGTTCTAGTTCCGTTTTTTGCGTCCTTTCCCTTTCTTTTGTTACAATATAATATTTTTGATATCTGTAGATCAGGTAACCCGCAATAATTACTAAAAATGCATACAGGCAGAATGCCCACCAGGTCAACCACCAGGGCGGAGTAATAGTGATAGCCATGCTTTTTTCGGCTACAGAACCATCATTGCTGACGGCTTTTATATAAAGTATATATTTCCCGTGAGGAAGGTTAAAAAAAGTAGCTTTATGCTCGGTTCCAATATCCCGCCATTCGTTATCATAATTTTCGAGTTTGTACAGATATTTTATTTCTCCCTGGCTTCTATAATCAATGGCATAAAACTCGAATGAAATGGTGTTTTCCCTGTAATTCAGTTCCATGCTTTTGGTTTCCCATATCGGCGCTGTTAAAACAGTTTCTTCGCCAACTACAATTTCCCGGTTTCCTATTTTAAAATTGGTAAAGTTTAATAAAGGTGCCGTTCTTTCATCAATTAATTCATCCGGTTTAAATGTATAATAACCTTTATTACCTCCCAGAAATATACGGCCATCTTTAGTCCTGATATTTTTCATCCACATATCAGTAAGCGGTTGTACGCCCTGTGCAGCACTGAATATTTTTATGTCATCACGTTCTTTGTTTATTTTGATGATGCTGTTGCTGGTGCTTAACCATAAATTTTCTTTATAATCTTCGACAATTCCCCATACATTATCAAATCCATCCGGGAAAACCTGAGTAGTAAATCTTTTAAAACTGCTTTTTTGTTTATCAAAAAAAAATAATCCGCCGGCACCTGCAGCCCAAATTTTACCGGCTGAATCAACACATATATTCGTAATTTGTCCGCTCCCTATTTCATAAACCTTAAATTTTCCCGTGTTAATATCCAATGCATAAACATCAGCATCAGTACCTAACCAGATAATATCATTTTTATCCTGCCCAATACTGTTAATATGTCCTTTGCGAAGGCTAAGACTGTCATTTGGATCATTTATGTAATTAGTGCAGATCCCGGTTTTTAAATCCATTCTTGACAAACCTGTGTGCGTACCAATCCACATGTATTGCTTCTTGTCAATAAACAAGATATGCGTTGAATCATTTACTAAGCTGGCAGGATTATTTTCATCATGACCGGTATGTGTAAATTGTTCCGTATCAATATTAAATTTTACCAATCCGTCAAAATGTGTAGCGAACCAGATATTTCCTTCACCGTCACCTTTCATAGACATAATATTCCTGAAATAAGTGTTGCTTTCATTTTTGGAATCAAATTTAAATAATTTTTGCTGTTCGTTCGATAAATTTTTACGAATGATTCCGCTGTCTGACAGTATCCACAGTGTATTTTTTTCTTCTTCGAAATAAAATTTACTGGCAGCCGCATTCAGCGAAACAAAAGGAATGGTTGTACCTGAAAAATCAACATTATAAATACCGCCATTAAAACCGCTTAACCAGAGTAAGCCATCTTTCGAATTATAAGCAGCGAGAGCACCATTTTCTGCAAAACCGCTTAATGTATCTTTTGCAAAACGGTTTGTACTGTCTTTGCTCACCATGCCAAAGTGAGTTGTGCTTTTCAACAGCGGATCATACATATTTATGCCTCCCGATGAAGATCCAATCCACAATCTTCCTTTTACATCTTCTGTTATAAAAGTGACAAAATCAAATTCTTCGGGTGTGTATGGCGGACGGCTGATAACTTCAGTATGAGCAGGATCATAATAATCATAACGAGTAAATTTTCCGGTCTCTCTGTCCAGTGATTGCAAGCCGGTTCCCCTGGTACATACCCAAAAATTATTTTTACTGTCCTCGTAAATGGAAAATACATTATTATCTGAAAGGCTTGCAGAGTCAGAAGGGTCATGCTTAAATAGTTTAAATTTTCCTGTGGTCTTATCTAACTTTGCTAATCCGCCGGGACCATCCTTCTTTCCGCTTATAAAAGGAGTACCACATCCTATCCATAAATTATTCCTCTTGTCTTCGAATATAGTGATGAACAACTCTGATATATTCGAATTGTTAAAAAATTCATCTAAGTTGTAATGAGTGAAAGTTCCGGTTTCGGGATTAAATTTATCAAGCGCACGGCTTGTTGCAATCCAGATATTTCCGTTACGATCTGTTGTAACAAATATTGTAGTATCACTGCTGAGACTGGAGGGATCATTGGGATCATGACGGAAATGGGTGAATTTCTTTGTTTCAGGATCAAAACGGTCAAGTCCGGAACCAAATGTACTTACCCAGATATATCCGGATGAATCAATGGAAACAGAAACAGTCAGATTACTTGCAATAGAATTGGGATTATCATTATTATGGCTGAAAGTTGTGAACTTTTTTCCGTCATAACACTGTAATCCTTTTTGTACTGTGGTAAACCAGATATAACCTTTTTTGTCCTGTGTAATCGAAAAAACAGAGGTAGTGTTATTTAGCTTTCCGTCGAGAACCTTGTTAAATTTTATTTGCTGTGAAAATACAATACCTGTTGAAATAAGAAAGAGTATAACAAAAAGCAGCTGTATGTATTTTTTCATTGAAGATTTATATTATAATTAGATAAAAGTTAAACTGATAATAAATTCAGTTCCTTCATTCTCTTTTGTTGAAACTCTTATTTCACCGCCATGCGCTTTTATAATATCATAACTAAGTGAAAGTCCCAGCCCCGTTCCCTGTC
>CAZLOL010000372.1:0-3223 GCA_964561045.1 uncultured Ignavibacteriaceae bacterium
TATCCTTCATCACCTTCGCTATCCTCATCGCCTTATCTACATCCAGTTTCGCATCATCCCACCTCGATATATTATTCAGTATTTCAACCTTCTTCAATAAAATGTTATAAGACTGCTCCTTATCATTTAATTTATCCGATAATGCTAATATCAGATCATACAGCTCAAGAGCTTTTTCATTCCTGTAATCAGTTTTATATTTATCCGCTATCGAAACCTGAAAACCCAGATATTCTTCCGCAAATTTTTTGTATTCCTTATCTTTAAGCAACTCCTTTGTGAGAATTACTTTGTTTTTACTATTAACTATATTATGCCCCAGTCCGAGATGATATGAGATCTGTTCAGAGTTGTGATGAGATATTTTTTTGCCCGATATTTTCTTTATTGATTCCGCAGCCCGTAAATGCAGGTCATTCACGACTGACTTCATCTGCATATCATAAACTGCCTTGCGCAATAAAGCATGCGTAAATATTATTTTTCCTTCTTCACCGGAATACCAGATCTTTTCATTTTCTGCTGTCTTGATTTTATGTTCAAGTTCTTTATCATCGGGGTTCATATGTTTAAGAGTTTTGAATTCAAATTCTCTTCCTAAGACAGAAGCAGTTTGTACTGTGCTCTTTACATTATCCGGAAGCCGGTCAAATCTTGAGATCAGAACGCTGTTTATCGAAGAGGGAATGTTCTGATCATCATAGTCCGACAGGCACAGAATATTCTTCTTTTTTTCCCATTTATTCTTGTCCTTAAAATCCAGAATTAACTGTTCTGCGAAATACGGATTTCCGTTTGTATTTCTCAGAATATAATCAGCTGCCGTTTCATCAATTTCAGATTTAAGAATTTCAAACGCAAAATCTTTTATATCTTTTTTATCCAGATAGTTCAGTATAATCTCATATCGCTCTTTGCCTGCATCCGATAGCATTTTACTGCGCTGAAGAATGTGCCTGCTTGTACACAATATGGTTAACGGAAGGTTAGTAATATTATGGAGAAGCATCTTCAGAACTTCCCGGGAATCACTGTCGAGCCAGTGAACATCTTCTATTTCCAGCACAACCGGCTGAAGCATGCATTCAGCCATTACAAAATTACATATCGCAAAAAGCGTATTTTCAAATCTCAGCTCGGGTTCCAGCTGCTCATAAAGTGAATTATTCCAGTATATATCTATCATCGCGGCAAGGATCGAATTCGTTCTGAGCAGTTCACTTTTGATCTGTATGAAATCAGAGCTCTTTTCTTTATATTCTATAGATAAGTTATCGAGTCTCTTTACAATTATGTCAACAATATTATCAAAGACACGCTTGTTTTCTTCTGCAGTATTTGATGTAGACTGCTTAAAGAAATTTTTCAATAAATACTTGAAAGGCAGAAGGGGAGTGTTTAAAATTTCCGAAGCATAGCAGTAAAGCCATGTAATTTTATTTGAAGCTGAAAAATCCTTTCTGAATTCTTTTATCAGCCTGCTTTTCCCTATCCCTGCTTCACCTGTCACATAAATTATTCCTGAAGTTTTTTTCTCAAATATTTTTTCTGTGAATAACTTTAAATTAACGATCTCTTTTTCTCTTCCGATCATTCTTCCTGAATGAGAGTGCTGATGATGAACAGTTATTGAATCAGTGATGCTCCTTGTTTTAAACTGCTCTTTAGATTTATCTGAAAATTTATAAACCGGAATCTCATTATTAAAACCTTTGAACGGAAGATAGCCTATTGAAATAAAATCGTTTTGGTTTCTGATCCTGCGGTAAGTCTCTTCACAAATCCAAACTTCATCCCAGCCTGCTTCTGACATAAATCTCGCGCAAAGATTTACTAAGTTTCCAAGGACTGAATACTGAACTCTCTCATCACTGCCGATAAAACCTGTATATACTTTTCCAAATGTTACACCTATCTTCAGTTTGATATCTTTAAGAGCATCATCAACTGATAAATTTTTCTTTAAGAATTTTACAAAGCTGATTGCCCTTTGCGCATCATCCTCATGGGACACCGGAGCTCCGAAGTAACATACTATTACTCCACCCTTATCACCGAAATCAATATCTTTCAGATATCCCGAATAATGATTTACCGCGACAATTATATTACTGAACAATCCTTCAATGATATCTTTTGATAAATCCGGATCGAATGAAATGAATACTGAGGCGACCTCTCTGAATTCACCTTCCTCCTTTACGGAGAAAACAGTTTCCGGGATAAAATTTTTCGAAAAAATCTGTTTGGTAAGATTTGAAGAATTACTGATCTGATTTATTACTGACTGTCCGGAAAGCATGGAGAAATCCTTCAGGCAATAATAATTTCCCTTTCTGGAAAACTTCAGATTCTTATTCCTGAATATTTTATAGATATTGTTATGATACAGTATCTCGTTTACAGCAGTTCTCTTTTGGGCTTCAGCACATGTATTTATTGCATCTCCACGGAAATAAAAAGATTTGAATTCTCTGCCGATTATTCCCCACTCCACATCACCGACGGACATTCCTATTTTGATTCTTAAGTTTACATCACCAAAACCGGTTTTATAGGAGGAAAGATTTTTTATCTCATTAAGAATATTATTTGCGCAGCAGATGGCATTTTCTGAATATCCGTTTGTATTTTTCAGATCATCCTTGAAGGGTATCAATGATGTGAAGGAGTCCCCGGCAAAATTTGTAATAAAACCTCCGCTGTTATATACGCATTTTACTGTTGGCCTGAAAATTTTTTTTAAAATATCTGAGAGTATTTCGGCGCCTTCATTTCCTTTTTCCATAAGCTTTTCTGTCATGGGAGTGAATCCTGAGATATCAGAAAATATTGTAAAGGCTTTCATCTTTCCTTCGAAGACGTTGTTCTTGTAGTTTTCTAATATGAAATCGGGGAGAAGGTTTTTCATATTCCTTTAAAGTATGTTTTAAAATAACAAATAACATTGAATCTAGAAACAGAAATCTGAAAAATAATAATTTATAGGATCAGGCTGCTAAATTCTGAAAATAGCTTTATCTCTAATTCCATGAACATTTTATCTCCTGTATTTTATAAATTCATAAAGTTGAATCCTATTCTTTGGTTGCATAATTTTGACTCTGTTAATATTACTTGTCTTTTCTGGACTAAACTATTCTGAATAATAAGTTATAAGCAAATCTTATCCGTCCAAAACGTTCTGAAATAAGGTTATACAATTATTTAGTAAATTTAAATT
>CAZLOL010000373.1:0-3217 GCA_964561045.1 uncultured Ignavibacteriaceae bacterium
ACTTATCATCTTCTTCTATTAAATTAACATCTTCTTCTATTTACTTAATGTCTTCTTACCTTGACTTAACATTTTCTTCCACTGACCGCACCGTTTCTTCCATACACAATCCCAATTCTTCCTTAACCGTCCAATTTTCTTCCTCTTCCATTGTCATAGCTTCCATTCGTCAATGGTATTCTTATTTTAATGATCCCGGCTCTTCTTTTAATTGTTTAATTACTTCTTTTCATTGTTGCTTTTCTTTCCTTGAAGTTATATTCTATTTCTGTTCTCCTGATATAATTAGAATCATAAACTTACAGACTTGATGTACTCTTAGAATTATTTAAATGAAAAAAAACAGATGCATTATTTTTCAGATAAATCCCCTTTATCCGCATTCCATTTAATTGTTTAAATAGGCGTAATCCGAATCTTCCCATTGTTCATTCAAATTACAAATTACAAATATTATATTTTATGTTTAATATCCTTATTCAAGACATAGCGATTTTTCAATTATATTTTCTCTTAGCCCCCTCCCCTTTTTTTTCAAGGGGAGGGGGTTGGGGGGTGGGGTCATCACTATGCATGGAAATCTCCATAAACCCCCCTCCACTTTTTTTGAGAGTGTTTCAAAACATAAAAATTAATTAAACAACCAAAACACAAAGGTACAAATTATTCTAATTTCATATTATTTATCTTAGTGTCTTTGAGACTTGTATGTTAAATGTTTTGAGACACTTTCTTCAAGGGGAGGGGGTTGGGGGTGGGGTCATCACTAAGGTTGTGGATGGGTGATTTATTACACTTCAAGTTTAACTTTGATTCTTAATCCTTTTTTTCATAAATTAATAAAAAAATAATTTAACATCTCTTGAAATTTTTAAAACTGCAATATCATTATCAGAATATTTTTAAAAACTAATTCCTAATATATGAAAATTTTAATTCTTTTTACATTTGTATTTTTTATTTCAGATCTGCAGGCGAAGATCGTCTATGTTGATCCCGTTCAAGGAGCTAAATATGTAAGCATCAAAAATAATATTATCATCGGATTTGATGAAATAATTGATGAATCTGATTTAAGCACTCTTATAAAAGTAACCGGGTCTTTAAGCGGTATTCATCAGGGAGTAACAATTCTAACTTCGGACAAGAAGAAAATAATATTCAAACCTAATCGTTTGTTTGCTTTTGGAGAAACCGTTGAAGTGAAATTTATCCGTTTGAAAACATCCCGTACTTCTTCAAATAATTTAAAATATACTTTTAAAACACAGATTAGAAAACTTAATTGGGATAGCAGGCAAAGTTTTAATAACGAGACAGAAAATTCTTTTTATGAAGAAAATACGGTTATTAGTGATTCATTAAAACCGCCGGTTCTGACTGTAAACATTTCCGACAATCCTACTCCGGGGAATTTATATCTCAGCAATTTCCCGTTTATTCTTATTCCAAATACACCGCATCTTTTAGTTACTGATAACAGCGGAGCATATTCATATTTTAGAAGGCTGACTTATTTTTGGGCATTGGATTATAAGAGACAGCCGAATGGAATGCTTTCATACGGCACAAATGATAAATTTTATACGGAGGATCCCCAGCATAATATAATTGACAGCTTCGAATGCGGAAATGGTTATGTTACTGACCATCATGAATTTGTTCTGACTGAAAATGGTCATTCTTTTTTAATGAGCTATGATCCTCAGCCGATAGACATGAGTCAGATTGTGCCCGGAGGCAATCCGAATGCAACAGTGTTAGGGTTGATAATTCAGGAACTGGATGAAAATAAAAATGTGGTGTTTCAATGGCGAAGCTGGGATCATATCGCAATCACTGATGCAGTTCACGAAAACCTTACCGCGGCAACAGTAGATTATGTTCACGGAAATGCAATAGAACTAGATAACGACGGCAACCTGCTGATCTCATCAAGACATTTAAGTGAAATTACAAAAATAAACCGTACTACCGGAAATATTATCTGGCGTCTGGGAGGAATACATAATCAGTTCACTTTTATTAATGATCCGATTGGTTTCAGCTATCAGCATCATATAAGGCGTATAGCAAACGGAAATATAACACTCTTTGATAATGGAAACTTTCACCCTACGCCGTTTTCCAGAGCTGTTGAATATAGTCTGGATGAAATAAATAAAACCGCCACACTTGTATGGCAGTACAGGCACTTCCCTGATATATACGGCTTTGCAATGGGTTCGGCGCAGAGACTTAAGAATGGAAACACACTTATCTCCTGGGGTTCGGCAAATCCTACAATGACAGAAGTAACTCCATCGGGAGATATTGCACTTCAGATGACACTTCCTCCGAACATTTATACTTACAGAACTTTCAAAGACGAATCCTTTCTTGCTTTAAATATGAAACTTTCGTTAGAAGGCTTCTATGATACACAGTCAGGTAGGCTCAATATGAAAGACACTGTCAGAGCGTACATCAGAAGAATTGTGCCTCCGTATAATGTTATAGATTCTTCAGTATCAGTGATTGATTCAGTTAGCCTTACCGGTAATTTCAAACTTTATAAAATTATGTCCGGAGAGTATTACATTTCGACAAAGCACAGGAATGGTCTGGAAACATGGAGTAAAGCCGGGGGAGAACCACTCTTTTCAGACGGAATTTATAATTACGATTTTACAAATAATGCCTCTTCAGCTTTTGGAGAAAATCTTATTCTTAAAGGATCAAAGTATTGCATATACAGCGGTGATGTTAATCAGGATAAGAATATAGATCTGAAAGATCTTATATTAATTTCAAATGATGCATCTGATTTTATTACAGGTTATGTAAATACAGATGTTGACGGAAATAATATAACTGATATGAGTGATATATTAATTACATATAATAATTCCAATAATTTTATAAATGTGATAAGTCCGTGAATTAAAAACGGCAATGAAAATCAGTCCGGCAATTAAATTGAAATAAAATAATTTAGTTTTGCTTTTTAAATTTCGGATCTTTACCATCTTATCAATATTATCTAAAAGCAATATTGTTTTGTTACATTCGAAAGAATTTCGTTCATATCCATCCAAAACGTTCTGAAAAAAGGTTATACAATTATTTAGTAAATTTAAATTTTCATTGAATACTTATTTTTTTTCTACAAAACCCCTCCCTAACCCCAATGCCATTAAGTTAAGCACTAAGGTGTGAAAAACTTCCGAAGTCTATT
>CAZLOL010000374.1:0-3212 GCA_964561045.1 uncultured Ignavibacteriaceae bacterium
GTTTTCCGTTTAATTCCGAATCATCGAATTTAAAGACTAATGTAGCATTGAGTCCGGTATTGTTTGCCGGCGTAATGTCATAATATCTTTTAATGCTTGTTCCGCCATTCAATCCTGTCTGAACCGTATGACCTCTTCTTACTTCAGTATTTCCCAGATTTGATGCCTGCGTAAGTACAGCACCCATGCCCGCTACATTCAATCCGCTTGGTGAGTTCAGACTTCGGGTAGTTGTAATATATCCCGTAGTTCCGAATACGGTATTGCCCGGAGTTTCTGTCATATATGCAGCCGGCGTTAATGTAATTATCTTTCCGTTTAAATTTAAATCTCCGAGAATTACGGATAATGTGTCCGGTATGGTGATGTTACCAAGCATTGTAGCTCCTGCCGGATTATTAATTCTCAATATGTAATAATTTATATTTGTTGTTGATACTGACTGCAAAGCTGTACCGTTATATTCTATCCTGCTGCCAGCATTATCAAATGTTCCATTTTGAATTATCGGATTTGATGCTGTAAATTTCACGAAGTTGCTCCCGATATTAAAAGTTGCTCCTGTATTGATTATTACTGAACTGAACTGATGATTGGTTGAAAGTGTAACATTTTTGTTGTTAAGTATATTCACATTAGTAATAAATGAACCGGTTCCTGACAATGTCAGGTTTGTATCAAGATTTACTATCGGAGTTGAAACTATACCATTATTAACAAAAACCGGACACTTGAAAGTCATAGTTTTACCGCTGGAACCCGCAGCAGTTAGTGTTCCGTTATTTGTCACGTTTCCATAAAGTTCAAGTTTGTATGAAGTAAGACCGCTTTGAGTTCCTGATAAAGTTGCGCCTGTATCTATAATTACAGTACCGTATATCCTGGCGATGTTAGGTGATGATGGTTCGTATGCAGCTGCCAGGCCTGTACTAACTCTCAAAGGGACATTAAAAAAAGAACCGCCTTTTAAAGTCAAAGTAACATTATTTTGTGTTTTGAATAAACCGGAGTTCACAACCGTTGATCCGGTATTTAGCACAAAGTTTCCCGATGTGAAGTTAAAAGTAAAACTGTTTGGATTTAGAATTCCTCCGGTTAGAACATTAAAATTACCAGCCGGTGAAAAGGTTATGTTAGACAGCAATGTAACATTTCCTGTAACACCAATATACATATCATTTGTTACAGTAAATGATCCGGAACCGGTTAGATTTGAAGTTGAATCGAATGCAAAGATAGAATTAGTTACAGTACCGTTATTCACCATTGATCCTCCTTTGAATGACATGGATTTACTAGAAGATCCTGCAGAGGTAATGGTTCCGTTATTTGTCAGATTTCCGTAAAACTCAAGCCTGTAAGCTGTAAGGCCGCTTAGAGTTCCTGATAAAATGGCACCGGCATCTATGGTAACAGAACCGAATAATTTTGCAATGTTGGAACCACCGGCATTGTAGGCAGTAGTAGTTCCGTTAATTATTTTCAATGGAGTATTAAAAAATGATCCGTCTCTAAGATCAAGAGTAACAGCATTTTGAGTCCTGAACAACCCTGAGTTCACTACTGTTGCTGCGCTATTAAGCACAAGTGCCCCTGAAGTAAAGTTTACTGTAAAACCATTTGGATTCAGAATTCCTCCGCTTATAAAAATAGACTGACTCGCAGGGGAGAAGGTAATATCTGACAATAGTGAAACATTTCCATTTGCACCAACATAAAGAATACTTGATGGTGATAAAGATCCTGATCCGGAAAGATTCGAAGTTGAATCAAATGCAAAGATCGCTGTAGTCACCGTTCCGTTATTCACCATTGATCCACCTTTGAATGACATAGACTTGCTTCCTGATCCGTCTGATGTCAAAGTTCCGTTGTTCGTCAGATTTCCGTAAAACTCCAGTTTGTAAGCAGTTAGTCCGCTTAGAGTTGCAGTCAGACTAGCGCCTGCATCTACGGTTACCGTTCCATATAACTTTCCGATATTTGGAGATGAAAAATCTGAAGCTGCAGTTGTTCCCGAACTTACATTTAGCGGAGCATTGAAATTTGAGCCGGCTCTTAAATTCAGTGTTACAGTATTTTGAGTTTTGAAAAGACCTGAATTTGAAATTGTAGCACCGCTGTTAAGTACCAGTGTTCCTGAAGTAAAATTTGCAGTAAACCCGTTTGGATTCATGACACCTCCGGTATTGAAAATAAATTCGCTGGAAGGAGAAAAAGTCATATCCGAAAACATTGTGACATTTCCGTTTGCACCAATGAAGAGATCATTTGTTACTGAAAAAGATCCTGATCCGGAAAGATTTGATGTTGAATCGAACGCAAAATTTGGAATGGTAACTAAACCATTATTCACCATAGCAGCTCCTTTGAAAGACATGGACTTACTTGAAGATCCTGAAGAAGTCAAGGTCCCGTTGTTTGTAAGGTTTCCATAAAATTCCACTCTGTATGCGGTAAGACTGCTTTGAGTTGCTGATAAAGTTGCACCCGGATCTACAGTAACCTGCCCATAAATTTTGCTTATATTTGGTGAAACAGTTTCATAAATGACTGTTACCCCCGAGTTTACATTCAAGATTGCATTAAAATTAGAACCTGCCCGAAGTAAAAGTCCTATGAGTGTGCCCTGTGTCTGAACTGTACCCAAACCCGTTATTGTTCCTCCTCTCAATATAGTAAGATCATCTCCTGAACCATCTTTAATTGTCAGTACAATGCCGTTATTTACCGAAACAGTACCGCTGTCAATTACAAGCTGGTCTGCACTTACACTTACCGTAACAGTAACTACGTTAGGATATCTTACTGAGATTATTCCGCTGGTATCACCGGGTGTGCTTGTTGCAGCAAACCATGTCGAACCGTTATTGGTTGACATTTCCCATGTTGCAGTTCCATTCCAGGGACCTGTCGCAATGCTTCTGAATCTTTCATTTGCGGAAAATGATTTTTCATTGACAGCAAAGATAACAATTAATAATGTAAAAACTGATAGTGGTTTACTTTTCAATGGTTTCTCCTTAATTAAATGAATTGGTGATATAATTTTAAATGATATTAGTGAATTCTAAATTTTTTTCACTATAATGATCATATAAGCTCTTCCTTTAATTATCTTGAAATTCAAAAAAGTTATAAATTAAAAACAATCAATTTTTATCTAATAACTGACTAAAGCTTTATGGCCTTTTTTTAGAAACAAAATTACT
>CAZLOL010000375.1:0-3181 GCA_964561045.1 uncultured Ignavibacteriaceae bacterium
ATGGGGACAGAATTTATATCCAGAAATTCTTTTCCACTATAAATCATATAGCACCGTTTTTCAGAAGTCTTTAAAATATTTTCCTTGCCGGGATCAGAATCTTCATCAAAGTCCCCTCGCCTTTTCCGGATTCAATGTTAAATTTTCCTCCGAGCATCTTTACCCTTTCAGATATTCCTGACAATCCGAGACTACCATAACCGGCTTTAGCTTTTTCAAATCCATCACCGCTGTCTGATATTAGTATACATACGGATTCTTTGGTACATGATATTCTTATTATTGCTTCAGTCGAATTTGAATGTTTAATAATGTTGCTTATTGCTTCCTGTATTATTCTGTATATATAAACCTCTTCCTCCTCCGAAAATATTTTATCAATATTTTCCAGATCAGTTATAAAATTTATTTTTGTTGATTTCAAGGCATTGTTTACAATTGATTTTATTGCCTTTGTTATCCCGAGAGCCTCTATCTGATGAGGATGCAGATTGTAGGAAATATTTCTTACTTCATTTAATGTCTCTGCTGACTGCTCGGATATTCTGGTCAATTCAGTTTTCGTCCGGGGATCTTTTGTTGCATTCATTGCATTGACAGCGTTGTTTTTTAAAAGAAGAATTTCATGCGCTACAGAATCATGAAGCTCATTGGCGATTCTTTTTCTTTCCATCTCCTGTGATGACAAAAGCATTCTTGAATAATCTTCCTGCTGTTTCTTTTCTTTCTGCATTTTACTGATCCGGCTTTTATAAGTTAATCCTGTTGCCGTCAGCATGCTCAATATTCCGAAGCCTTTAAACCACCATGTCTTCCAGTATGGAGGAGTGATGATAATTCTTACAGATGCTCCTTCCTCATTCCATACATTATCATTATTGGAAGCTTTTACACTGAACACATATTCGCCGGGATCTAAATTCGTGTATGTTGCCTGCCTTCGCGTGCCGCAGTAAACCCAGTCTTTATCAAATCCTTCCATCATATAAGCATATTGATTCCTGGAAGGATTGTTGTATATCAATGCCGCGAACTCAAATGAAAATACACTTTCTCTGTAGGACAAAGTGATCTCTTCGGCAGAAGTTATGGTTTTCTTAAGAAACGGATTTTTATGATCCGGCTTTATTGATTGGTTGAATATTTTAAAATCCGTAAGTACAATTTCCGGAATGTATGGGTTGTCTTTAATATCCTGAGGATCAAAGTATGTTAATCCTTCTATACCGCCGAAATATAATGTCCCGTCTTTATCCTTTGCGCATGTATTTTCTCCGATGTCAAATCTCTGCAGAATCTGATCACTTTCAAAATACCTTGCTGATTCTTTTTCCGTGTCAAATCTATAAAGACCATTGTCAGCTCTCAGCCATATATGCCCTCCATTATCCTCAAGAATACCCGTCACCCGGTTTGGAATACCGTTCTTTCTGGTATACCTAACAAAAGTCTCATCACTGTAATTGAATTTGCATAATCCGCCCAGATCAGTTCCGATCCACAGGTTTCCTTTGCTGTCATTATTGATTGACATTATAGTGTAATCGCTTATAGTATTTAGATCTGACGGATCCGGCTTGAATATTTTGATCTTATTGTTATTTACTTCATATTTTATTAATCCATACATATGAGATCCCATCCATATATCATTATGAATATCTTTATATAAGCAAAACAGTCCTACTTTGGGCAACTCTTTAAATACTTCCGCATCAAAGTTCAGATCAACATATTTCTTTTCAGTGAGATCAAATTTCAATAATGTATGAACATTAATCGCTATCAGAAGATATTTGCCGGATATACACATTGAATAATAAAAATACGCGCCTGGCTTTTCATAAATCGTGAAACTTTCCTTCTCCTTATTATATTCAATCAGATCTCCGAAATATGAGCACAGCCAGTATACCGAATCATTTTCCTGAACAATGTGAATTAAATTATTATCCCTGAGATTTTCTGAAATTGACAGATATTTTTTGAATTCAAGTTCGGAACTGTTTTTTTTTGTGAACTTAAATAAACCGTCGTAGGATCTGACGCCGACAAGTATATCCTCAGAAGAATCAATGAAAATTGTGCCTATGGATTCATTCAGGTTATTTTTTTTATCATGATTGAGATTGAACCTGGACAGGCTGTGGAATTTTTTGCATTCGCAATCAAGCCTGTTCAGTCCTGCTCCGTCCGTTCCTATCCACAGCACGTTCGTCCTGTCTGTATATAAATAATTTATTGCATTGCTTGAAATGCTGTATTTGTCACCCGCATCATACCTGTAATGTTTAAAAGCTCCTTCACCGGCGTATTTATTCAATCCGTCATAAGTGCCTATCCATATTTCCTTATCAAATGTTTCTGCTATTGTATGGATATAATTGTTTGAAATGCTGCTGGGATTATTAATGTCATTTAAGAAAACATTGAAGTTATTGTTTTCAGGCATATACAGATTCAGTCCGTTATGTGTAATAGCCCAGATATTTTTATTGCTGTCTTCAAATAACCCATAGACAACATTATCGCATAAACTGTTCTTATCCTCTTCCAGGTGAAGATAGTTTATGAGTTCATTTTTATTAATATCATATTTGTAAATTCCGTAACGGAAAGTTGACAGCCATAAGTTATTATCTTCTGTTAAAATTACTGCTGTAATGGAACAGCGGGTTAAAGGATGATCTTCAGGAACAATCCCTGCAAAATAATTGGAAGTGCTGTTATCATTTTTATTAAAGATCTGCAGTCCGTTTCTCCCTGTGCATAAAAATAAATTTCCCTGATTATTGTCATAGACATTATGGATCCAGTCGTTAGCTCTGTGCTTGTCCATTCTCTTTGTATTAAAATCCAGTTCTTTATAAATAAATTTTTCATTCTGCCTGTCAAAATAAACCAGTATTCCCTGACGCGTGCCGAACCACATCATACCGTCATCATCTTCACACATTGCTGTTATGATAAGCTTTTGGAAGGAATCAGGATCTTCAGGATCGTTTTCAAATAATATGAAATTGTATCCGTCATATCTGTTCAGACCTCCCTCTGTTAATATCCACATAAAGCCTTCTGTATCCTGCATAATATACCACACATTATTATGCGAGAGTCCCGCTTCTGTGGTAATCTTTTCAAATTTCAGTTCGGACAAAATATTTTCTGCTTATTTTTTATT
>CAZLOL010000376.1:0-3175 GCA_964561045.1 uncultured Ignavibacteriaceae bacterium
ATTTCCTGACGAATGGTTAAAAAGGAGGGGCGTTAACTTTTTGTTAGGAGAAAAAGGGGGGAGCTTACAAAAGAATGAGCCAGATTATGGCCCCTCCTTATAAACATTTAATATTTTAGATATCTTATAGGCTTAATAAAGTACCGATAGTGTACACAAACCGTTTTAAATCCCGGCTCTTCAATTCACCTTCTTTGTTTAGTATATATTTCATATTACAAAATAGGATTGCATTTGGAAACTGAGCTGAAACATTTAAGCCAAGTGAATGAAAGCTTGAGGGAATCTTAGTTTCTCCTGTTAAATCTTTGTAGTCTTCTGAGAATTTTTTATCAACAGTGATTAAACTATAATATGGGAAAAGTGAAACAAATGAATTAATGTTATCAAAATTGAAAGATTTCTGAACTCGCACTCCGGTTGTAAAGCTTTGAGAGACGAATGATTTGCTATTTGAAGTGTCTGAGAATTTGTTGAGAGAAAATTCAAAAGTTGGCGAGACTGCCCAATCGTTTTTTAAACACTGCCAAAAATATCCTAAAACAAAATCTCTTTTATTAAGTTCGGGAAATAAAAGAGTTTTCTGAATTGATGAAGAATCTGGCGAGCTGGCAGTTTTGGCACTAAAAATCAAATACAAAAAATGAGGATCAATCCATTTGTTTTTATTGATTTTATATTTAGATAGCCTGAATTGCAAACCCAATGACAAGCTTCCATAGGCCTGCTTTGTGTCTTCAAGATTGGAAATCCCGGCTGTAAATAAAGGGGTTAACTCAGAAGTTTTATTCAAAGTATCTATTATGCTCATTAATGTTCTGTACTCTAAAGAGTCATTTTGTCTTTTGTAAAAAGCGTTAAGTGAATCGGTCATCTCAGCAATTCTTTTTTCTTTATTTTCAGTAAGTTCTCCGGAAGTTGCAAAAAGCCGTAATGATTTTGTTGAGACAAAACCTCTTATGGTAGAACTGTCTATAATTCTGTCTTTATTTATTTCTGAAAGATATTTACCTCTTTCGACCTTAAAGGGTTTTGCTGCTGAAAAGATTGTTTGTGAGTTAATGGAGTTTAAGTACAATGTACTCATTATAATTAAAAGGGTAAAAGGTTTCATATACTCATTTTTTTTCAAATATTCAGTAAAGGTTGGTTAGTACACAACCATGAAATCACGGTAGAATAAGGCGGGAGATCGACGGAAAAAATAGGTGAAAACACTGTGTGGATAACGTTGAAACACTGTTGAAAGCGGATTTTGTTTAACCGAGATTTGAGTGATAACTTAATTCAAGCATTCGTTTAAAACACTATCTATGAAAAGAAATTCATTATTACTTTTTTTACTTATCCTGCTATTGGTAAGTGAAACGAACTCTCAGCCAGTCCCTGGAGACCCTTGCGGTTATGTTAGTAATACAGTTGTATTATGGACAGAGCAAGATTTTCAAACTTATGTCTCCAATTATCGTAAGAAATTTTATGGAAAATGGGAAACACACACAAGGGCTATGTATTTAAACACAGGATCGTTTCTTTTTTTAAATGCGTTTTTTAAGGCTTATCCTGATTATAAAGGAGTGAATATTCATTTCAGTATTTACGGGAAACCTGTTGTCGACGGACAGTATGATAAAGATCAATTTATTCTCTATTTCACGCCAACAAAATGTCTTATGACCTCACCTTCCGACTATGATATTCTGGCAAAATTTCAAAAGGACAATGAGTTGAGCTTCCCCCTGGATAAGATAAATACCAGTACAATTTGTCCGGGTTTATGTGACGAAACGACAAAAAATTTTGGAACACCTATTCCTGTATATGGAAGACTTGAAAACGTTGGTGCTGGTTCTGAGGGTATTTTTGTCTTTGATAAATCACTATTAAAAGCGTATAAAGAGAGATATAAAAAGAAAACCAGCTTTTTAGGAATTCGAAATAGAAAACATACCCGGTCGGTGTATGTTTCGAAGGAAAAGATCGGGCGAATCGCCTGCTTTATTGAAGGAAATGATCAAAAGTTATTCCCGGCTATTGGTATTTATCTTGCAAGTTATAATGAAATGATAAGTGAAACTGATCAGGCACATAAAAAGCAAATTACAGTTGGGTTTGTACCGATGAAAAGAGTCGAAGGAAAATATTTGGAACCTGACCCCAAAAGCTACAACGACTACGTTCTTCAGCATTGCCTTCAAACACAGCAGTTGAAATTTTCTGAGAGAAAGGGAATATCCGAGAAAAAGGGGAAAGAGGAGGCTAAGTCGGAAAATCATGGAGAACTTTGTCCAAAGATATGCCCTCCTGATGGGGAATAATTAAAAATATGTTTCCACTTCCTTTACATATATATTTCGAAATTGGAGCGCTAATCGTTTGTATCTTTTTTTGGAGAAAAATTAGCGATACAAAACTTCAATGGTTATTGCCTTACATGATATTCATAGTTGCAGTTGAATTGACCGGCAGGTACCTGAGGCGTGAGCTTGGCGAAGTAGAGTTGAATCAAATGCTATACAATATTTCTATCCCAGTTGAATACATGTTTTATACTTACATTTTTCTTCTACATTATGGGAATAAAACTTTTAAACAAATTGCGAGGGTGTTCCTTGTGTTATTTCCAATATTTGTCATTGTAAACATTTTATTTATACAGGGCTTTAACGAGTATAATTCAAATATTGTTAAAGCTGGGACTTTTTGTATGATTGTTTTTTCCTGTTTCTTTTTTTCGGACATGATAAATTCAGAAATCAAAAAACATGTATTGAAGCAACCCATGTTTTGGGTTGCCACAGGGGTACTGCTTTTTAATGCAGGAGAGTTTTTATTCAGTATTTCCATTGACTATTTGTTTGATAAATTCCCAATGGAAACATTTAAGGTTTTTGGATCTATAATTTTTAAATTGATTTGTATGTTATATACTTGCATAAGCATTGCAGTAATATGCTCAGAGACGACACACCAGAAAGCATAAAGCAAATTATTTATGGAGGAACAATTGCCTTCCTGATCCTGGCAGGCTTTGTTGTATTTTTTATGGTCTTGTATATAAGGCGAAAGTCTAAGAACATTGCAGAAAGAGAGAAATTAAAGTCAATGTTTCAGCAGGAACTCCTCCGCACCCAACTCGAAATCCAGGAACAAACACTCAAAACCATCTCCGAAG
>CAZLOL010000377.1:0-3160 GCA_964561045.1 uncultured Ignavibacteriaceae bacterium
AACGAGGTTTGTGAAAGAGAGGTTTTGAATTCAACTTTAGTTTGTCAACACTTCTGTTTTCAGTTTAAAGTCTGCCAGTAAAGTATATAACTGTCCGGCATCCCTTCCAATAAGAATAGAATTGCTGTAGTCATTAATCATGAACACATAAAATCTGCGGGTTTCGGGATAGTCAACGGGATAATACAGCGCAAGTAAATTATCAGAAGTAAAGTATGCTCCCCGGTTATTTTTAATATTTGAAAGTTCGTATTTCATGCAGTAAAATATTTTATCATTAATGACCGTATCTGTCTTTGCAACTTCTACAATATCATACATATCTCCTTTTGCGCCGTTGTTATTCATGTAATTAAGTTCTTCATTCATGTAATCTTCAGCGGCATCTTTCACAGCAAGTATAAATGAATCTGACAAGATCCGGTTTTCGGAGATTTCGATCACAGTAGAACCTTCAGGATTTCCGGCGGCAAGAACGCCGAGAAGGTCACCTCCTACAGATGATTTGTTCCTGGTTAAAGTTATCCTGCTAAAACTTTTCTCGGTACGGCATTGCCAGTCATCACCCGCAGGGAAGCTGACTGTATATGAGCCCATATCAACGGGATTATTCCTGATCACATGATCGCTGCCTGACAGCAATCCGCTTTCGCAGGAATAAATCAAAGCCAGGAAAGGAATGCATAAAATTAAGAAGACCGCTTCTGTAAATTTCATGTCCGGCAATTTACTCATTATGATATTCATTAATTTGTTTTTCATTTTGTTATCCTCCGATAGTCTTTCAAAACAACTTGTAAAAATCTCATATGAAGAATAACGCTTGATTATTCTTCTGTTAAAGTTGTTCAAATATATGTATAACTAAAATTCCAATTGTCAAAGAATTGTCAAAAAAAGGAGTCTGTATTTTTTACAATTCTTTGACAACTTAAATTATATTAGTATATATTTTTGAACAGAAGAGATGAAAAAAGGCAGGATAAGAAAATTATTTTTACAGGACTGAAATTGCATGATGCTTGGATTTGAACTAAAAAAGAAATGGGGAGTGGTTATCTAAAACAGTTAATAATTTATTGATCATTCAATAGATTAAAATATAATCATAGTAAATCAAAATGCTTTGTGAAGCTGTTTTCTTAATTAAAAAAAGAGAGTTAAAATTCATAAGAATTTAAATATAAGATCATGAAAAATCTAATTGCAATAATATCATTCATGTTAATAATTTCAAATTCTTATTCTTATAATTCAGGTCCGGATCAGGATTTAAGTTTAGAAAGGAGTTTACAGAAAATTTCTGATACGACTTACAAAGACAACCGGGATATTAATAAGTCTGTAAAAGTTAAGCCCGGCAAAGCTGTCAGTAACAGCAAAACCGGCAAAGGCAATGCGGATACTCTTATGTCCGGAAAAGATAATTCAAGTCAAACAAACAAAAAAGATTCGGCAGCTGCTATTGATAATGCTTTCCGAATGTATGCAGATACCGCAGTGTTTATCAAAACCGTTAAGTATAATTTAAAACAATACACAAAAAGTGAATGCACTGTAATGACACTTTCGGGAAAGATTTATAATGATGTAAGAATATCCGGAATGAGTGATACATCAGTAAAAATTTTAAAAAACAGTAAATCAAAGGTCGTATTAATAAAGGATATAAGTTCGATTAAAATAAAAGGAATGGGATTCTGGAAAGGGGCATTACTCGGATCCGGCAGTGCTTTGCTTCTGGGATTAGTTGCAGGAAATCTTGACACAACAGGCGAGTATTTTTGGGATGGTATGAAAATAGGCATGGCTCTTGCTTTGCCGCTGGCTATAGTCGGTGGAATTTTCGAATCAAAAGATACTGTATATGATATGAGGGTGATGGATAACAGCATGAAGAAAAAGAGAATAAGATATTTATTGCGGAATTATTAAAATCGGTAATTAAACAGTAAAAGTTACGTCTGTTCAATTATAATATAATTTAATCAGACGAGATATAAATATTTTGACAATAATCTGACAATTATAAATTTAAGATCGCATACTTTTTAAAAGCAAAAGAGGATCAAAAGGAGTAATTATGATATACAAAATAATAAATTCAGCTAAGATGAGATTCAAAAGAGTTCTGCTCTGCTGTATTCTGATCATCACAACTCTGATAACCTTCAGCAGTTGTACAACGACAGAACATACTTTCGTCAGGGCAGGTTCGTATGATAATGAATCCGGGTCTAAGATAATCAGGATAATATTAAAAAACGGAACTGTAATAAACTGTGAAGACAAGATTGTCAGATTTGAAAACAATTATGATATGAGCCAGGATTTTATCATCTCTGCAGCTGATACTTTAAAAGCAGGTACAATAAACTGGAAAGAACAGCGAATCTCCGGAACAGATGTTCAGAAAATTTACATAGAGGAAGAGAATGTAGATGCGACAAAGACAGTACTGATATTGTCAGGAGTTATAGTATTGGCAGCAGCAGTGTATTATTTATTATTTGCATTAACTTTTGGAAGTATGGTGAGTTCCATATCCAAATAAATGCTAAACGTAGTTAGTTTTAAATGATCAAATGATAAAGATGAATATTCAGCATTCAGTAATTAAAGTATAGTAATATTTAAAGGAAATGAGATTGACTGCGAGGGTAAATTAATATAATTTAGTATAGATTTAAATACGGCAGGTATTAGTATATTAATATTAGTGTGGACTTTAAATAAATAGACAGTAATAATCTTTAAATGTCCTAATGACAGAACTACTCTTAAAAAAAAAGTCTAATAAGTCTAAGAATACATTACAGTTGGAATCGGAAAAATTCCAATCGTAAATGGAAGATCTCCAATCATTATTGGAAGCGAATGCAATATTTATAAAAGCACACACACTATCAATTGAAGCACAGGAATTATTACTAATAGCATAAATATCTTAATGGCAAGCATGAAAAAAGTTTAAGTAAGATTGCATTCGTTTAATGGAAGACTAAACAGTTTCAAAAGAAGCACTTTTTACATCACTGGAAGTTACCTGAATGTCTCAGAAAGCCGCGTGAATGTCTCAGGAAGCTGAGTGAACATTTCGGGAAGCCGAGTGAAAGTCTCCGGAAGAAGTGTGCATGTCTCCGGAAGAAGTGTGCATGTC
>CAZLOL010000378.1:0-3149 GCA_964561045.1 uncultured Ignavibacteriaceae bacterium
TTAAATTTACTAAATAATTGTATAACCTTATTTCAGAACGTTTTGGACGGATGTGGAATGAAGTATAACTCACAGCTCGAAATTAAGAATATCGGATTTTAAATTTCTTTGATTTTAGATATTAGATTTAGGATTTTGAAGAAATTGAAAATACAATAAAATCTTAAGTATAATATTTCTTGAATCATTCGGTCTCAGAAAAGCTAATAAGGATATTTCCCGGGTTAAGTCTCGTTAACGGTTATAAGAAAGAATACCTGACAAAAGATCTTTTTGCCGGGCTGTCGGTGGCAGCAATCGTACTTCCGATCGGAATTGCTTATGCTGCATTGATTGGTTTGCCTCCGCAGGCGGGATTATATTCCAGTATATTGCCGATGGTTGCTTATGCATTGCTGGGTTCATCAAGACAACTTATACTCGGACCCGATGCTGCGACGTGCCTGCTTGTCGCATCAGTGATCGGACCGATAGCGGGATCCAACATGGATAAATATCAGTCATTATCCATAATGGTTGCATTCATCGTTGGGTCTCTTTGCGTAATTGGAGGGCTTTTCCGACTCGGATCAATAGCGAATTTTTTATCAAAGCCGATTCTAACCGGTTATCTGAACGGATTAGCAATCACTATAATATTAGGTCAGCTTGGAAAATTGTTTGGCTTTAATATTGTTTCAAAAGAGTTTTTTGAAATGATATTTGAATTTATTTCAAAGTTAGATCTTACGAATATTTATACTCTGATGATCGGAGGCGGTGCGTTTATTCTTATACTTGCATTAAAGAGATATTATCCAAGACTGCCTGCTCCTTTGATAGCGGTAATAATCGGAATTCTTATTATTGTTTTTTTTAAGGATACAAAGGACATAACTTTAGTCGGATATATCCCTTCGGGATTTCCTTCTTTTGGATTGCCAAAGATAGAGGATGTAAGGATACTTCAGCTTGTATATGAATCTTCCGGGATAGTGATAATAAGTTTCTGCAGTCTTATGCTTACGAACAAGAGTTTTGCCTCGAGAAACGGATATACAGTTGATCCGAATCAGGATTTCATTGCGCTTGGCGTAGCCGATATGATGTCAGGATTTTCACAGGGATTTGTAATAAGCGGAGCGGATTCAAGAACAGCCGTAAATAATGCATCAGGCGGGAAGACACAGCTGGTATCAATTTTTGCAGCAATGGCAATTGTAGTTTGTTTGCTGTTCTTTACTGATTATTTGTCGCTGCTGCCTGTGACTGTACTCAGCGCTATAATAATATCCGCATGCCTTGGATTATTTGACATTGAATATTCAAAGAAGCTTTACAAATTAAGCAAAGCCGAATTTTATATTTCTCTCCTTACGTCAGTCAGTGTGATACTGGCAGGTGTTATGCCCGGGGTCATCTTTGCGATATTATTTTCTATATTAAGATTAATTAAGATTGTAGCCAATCCTTTAATCTCTGTGCAGGGAAAACTACAGAACCAAACGAGATATCAGAATATTCTTGACTATCCGGAAGCAGAACTGATTCCCGGAATACTTGTATTGAAGATTGAATCAGCAGTTATCTTTTTCAATGCTGATAATGTAAAGGGAAATATTTTAAAGATAATATCCGAACAGAAAGAAAAAGTTGAGTGTGTAGTCATAAATGCCGAATCTGTCAATATGCTTGATGTTACTGGAGCACACATTTTTGAAAATCTGGAAAACGAACTTTCAATGCAGGGCATAGAGCTTATATTTGCACGTGCAAATTCCAGATTCACGTCTATGATTTCGGAGATGGATATTCTCGATAAAAAATCCAATGAATTAGTTTTCGTATCTGTAAATGAAGCAGTTCAAAATTTTCAGAGCAGAAAAATACAGATAACTTCATGACCATTTATTTCCCGTAATAAATATGCGTTTACTATTTTTACATATTAATAACAGAGCGTCCACAATGTTTTAAAAACTAAAATTTTCTTATATTATTGTTTTGGAATTTAAACAAAAAAACTTTCTTGAAACAACCCCTCTCTACCATCTTTGCTCAAACCCCACCTCCGCTAATGCTATTAATTTAAGGAATTTGTATTTATAAACATTAGGGTTTTTAATCAACCAATATCTTTTTTCCGGAACTAAACCTTAGCAGAAAATGAAACCAATGAAACATTACCTTATTACATTATTAAATAATACAAAATAAGGTAATAAGGTTAAAATATATGAAATAAATATTCTATTAAGGTTTCTGAAAAAAATAAGGTATTCTTCTCATGAAAGTTGAAAGTTAATTGCAAAAGGAAGAAGTTTTCTTATCATAATGCCACTGGGGTCCGGGGGTGGGGTTGTTCAAAGTGTATGGAACTCTGCATATTTATATCAAACAAATTAAATTGTTTTGGACGGATGTAAATAAAAAATAAACAGCAACAGGTTTTTGAGTTTAAATTTATGCATAAGATTTTTAACTTTAAGTATGACAAAAAGTACCGGGAACAAAGAAATAAAATTAGCATCAAATCCATTCGCAAGGTGGATTTTTATATTCAGCGGATTTGTGTTAACGGGTATAGGAATAGCAGGTATGTTTCTTCCTTTGCTTCCCACAACAGTATTTCTTCTGCTTGCAGCCTGGTGCTTTGCAAGGAGTTCGGAAAGATTCTATGACTGGCTTCATAAGAACAGGCTATTTGGAAAATATTTGTCGGATTACAGATCCGGCAAAGGTATGACATTAGGATCAAAGATATTTTCCATAGGTCTTTTATGGACCGGAATTTTGTATTCCGTATTCTTTGCCACAGAACTCTTGTATATAAGGATTCTTCTACTGTTAATAGCCGTCGGTGTAACGTGGCACTTACTTGCAATAAAGACTTCCGAAAAAGATAAATAGTTACATCTGAAAAACATCCGGACAGACATTCCTGTTTGAATAAATAATAGATAAGATTCAGTCTGAAATGCATGTCTTTACCGTTTTTAGTATTTTCCACCATTGATGCCCAAGATAATTAAAATTCTAAAATTATTTTACATTTTAGAAGTGGAATAAAATAAAATATAAGCTTTCTTGAAATAACCCACCTCCGTCCACCAAAGCCATTAAGTTAAGAGCTACTTCTTTTTGTAATTAGCTTTAATGATTAGAAAGAC
>CAZLOL010000379.1:0-3147 GCA_964561045.1 uncultured Ignavibacteriaceae bacterium
TGACGGAAGTAAATTATCGAGCGGTGTTTATTTTTACAAGATCGAAGCGGGAAGTATTGTGCAGACGAAGAGAATGCTGCTTTTGAAGTAGGTAAATAAACTTTAAAAGTATTTAAACTTTAATAATTATAACAATTACAATTTTTTTCAACTAAACGAAAGGAAAATTAAAATGCGAAACTTTTCAAAATTCTTAGCTGCATTTTTTACATTTATTGCAGTCGCTTTCTTTACAATTAGCTTGACACAAAAAGCCAGCGCTACAGGAATCTTTATATCCGGGGTAACAATTAACGGGGTACCATATCCGGGTCCATTTCCCTCCGGCCATACAATTGTAGCTAATATTGGAGATCATCTGACCTTCGGGATAGTCGCATATGATAGTTTTCAAGGAATGTCTCTCACATTCAGTGGAACTCCTCCGGCACCTTATACCTTCTCCCCGTCTCTTCCTACATATAGTAATGACGATATTATATTTACAAGTTACGATTGTCTTTCCCTTCCCATGTTTATTGGCAGCATAACATTTATTGCTTACGGAAATGGAGAAGCTTCCTGTACAGTTAACTTTGATATTTCTGGTCCATTACCTGTTGAACTTTCATCTTTCAATTCTTTGATATTTGGCAATAATGTTAAATTAAAATGGACTTCAACTTCGGAGACAAATAATTCAGGGTTCGATGTAGAACGGTCAAACGTCAAAGGTCAAACGTCAGACGAATGGACGAAAGTTAGTTTTGTTCAAGGTCACGGGAATACAAGTTCACCTATTAATTATGAATTCACCGACAGAAATCTTTCTTCCGGAAAATATAAATACAGACTGAAGCAGATAGATTTCAATGGCAACTATGATTATTATGATCTGAATGATGAAGTTGTAATAGGAAATCCGGAGAAGTTTGAGCTTTCGCAAAACTATCCGAACCCATTCAACCCTGTTACACATTTGGAATTTGGAATTTCGGATTTGGGATTTGTATCTTTGAAAGTGTATGATGCGCTTGGAAATGAAGTAAAAACTTTAGTTAATGGAAATATGAGTCCCGGAAGATATAAAGTTGAATTTGACGGAAGCGGGCTGGCGAGCGGGATATATTTTTATAAGCTTGAGGCGGATGGATTTGCTGAGACAAAGAGTATGATATTCCTTAAATGAGTATGTTACGAAAAAGAGATTCCATCTTTTAAGAAAGATGGAATCTCTATGATTCTTATCCAATACCTAATACTTAATACTTAATATTTATTATATCTTTCTTCCAGTTTCGCAAGTTCTTCATTTAATTCTTTAGGCAATCTGTCACCGAATATTTTATAATATTCTTTCATCTCTTCCACTTCTGCAAGTCCTTCTTCTTTTGAAATTGCGAATAGTTTTTCTTCATTACCATTCATATTCAGACCGCTAAAATCAAGTGCTCCTTTTTTTGGAATTCTTCCGTAAGGTCTTTCTTCAAAAACATCTTTTCCTTCGAGTCTTTCAAACACCCATTTAAGTACGCGGATATTGTCTCCGTATCCCGGCCAGACAAATTTTCCGTTCTCATCTTTTCTGAACCAGTTGACATAGAATATCTTCGGAAGCTTGGATGCATCGGCTTTCTTTCCGATATTCAGCCAGTGATTAAAGTAATCTCCCATGTTATATCCGCAGAACGGAAGCATGGCAAAAGGATCGTGTCTTACTTTTCCAACTGTACCTGCAGCCGCTGCAGTCATCTCCGATGAAACTGATGATCCGAGGAAAGTACCGTGCTGCCAGTCAAATGCTTCATTTACAAGTGGAACTATCGAAGCTCTTCTTCCGCCGAACAGAATTGCAGAGATTGGAACTCCTTTAGGATTTTCCCAGTCTTTGTCTATGACAGGACATTGTGAAGCAGGAGCAGTGAATCTTGAATTAGGATGCGAAGAAGGAGTGCCGGTTTCAGGAGTCCAGTCTTTTCCATGCCAGTCAATAAGATGTTTCGGTTTTTCGTCTGTCATTCCTTCCCACCAAACGTCGCCGTCATCTGTTAATGCGACATTTGTAAAAATTGAATTCTTCTCCATAGATTTCATTGCATTGTCATTTGTATTTACCGAAGTACCCGGAGCGACACCGAAGAATCCGTATTCAGGATTGATCGCATATAGTCTTCCGTCATCGCCGAATTTCATCCAGGCGATATCGTCACCTACTGTTTCGACTTTCCATCCAGGTAAAGTTGGTGTAAGCATAGCAAGATTAGTCTTTCCGCATGCGCTCGGGAAAGCCGCAGCAATGTATTTCTTCACGCCTTCAGGAGACGTGATCCCGACTATAAGCATATGCTCAGCCATCCATCCCTCGTCTCTTGCCATTGCGGAAGCAATTCTTAGAGCGAAACACTTTTTCCCAAGCAGTGCATTACCGCCGTAACCACTGCCGTAAGACCAGATGCTTCTTTCTTCCGGGAAGTGAACTATGTATTTTTCCGGATTACAAGGCCAGGTAACATCTTTTTTTCCATCAGCCAGAGGATATCCGACACTGTGCAGGCATGGAACAAAATCACCGTCACCCAGAACCTCCAGAACTTTTTCCCCTATTCTTGTCATAATTCTCATATTAATAACAACATAAGCAGAATCAGTGATCTCTACACCGATGTGGGCAATCTTTGAACCAAGAGGTCCCATGCTGTAAGGGATCACATACATAGTTCTGCCGGCCATGCAGCCGTCGAATATTTCATTAAGCTTTGTTTTCATCTCAGAAGGTTCCATCCAGTTATTTGTAGGTCCTGCATCTTCTTTCTTTTTTGAACAAATGAAAGTTCTGTCTTCAACTCTTGCTACATCCGTCGGATCTGAAACAAAATAATAGCTGTTTGGTCTTTTCTTATCATTTAATTTTTTTGCCGTTCCTTTTTCAATAAGCATTTTCGTAAGCCTGTCAAACTCTTCCTGTGAACCGTCGCATATTACTACATTGTCCGGTTTGCAAAGCTTTACGCATTCATCCACCCAGTTCTGTAATTTTTTACTGATCTTCATAATTAGTTTATTTATTGGTTTGTAAATTGGTTAATTAATGTTAGTTAATAGTTAGTAGTTAGGGTGTAAAGTCATTTTTAGTTGAAATTAAACAGAGACTCAAGCTGCTTTTAATTG
>CAZLOL010000380.1:0-3137 GCA_964561045.1 uncultured Ignavibacteriaceae bacterium
TTGAATCTGATACAGAACAATTTTCGGAAGTAAAACGTATGATTCTTCTGAAATAGATATTTTTATTCATAATTATTACATCTTTTAATACAGATGGAATCGTTGATTTCCAAATCTGAATTTCATGTTTCTATTTTATATACTTTCTGATCACAGTCATACAGATCACAGCATGTGTTGCAGACTCTTTTCATGGCAGTAAACATATTCAATTCCACATTACCCGACAAATAATTATCTTTAGCCTGTTCATTTCTCAGCAGATCGGTACTCAGATATTTTTTATTTGAATCCGGAAAGACTGTTGCGACTATGGCATCATCTCCGAGTTCATTCTGTATCATCAAAGCAGCGATAAAATTTGCTCCTGAGGAAATCCCGACCGCAAGCCCGATTGCTGCGAGCTTCTGTGACATTATAATAGCGTCGCCGTCATGAACAGGTACAATATGATTCAGAGATTTAAGATCAACTATCGGAGGAATGAATTCATCTGAAATTCCCTGTATCCTGTGTTTTCCGATCTTGTGTCCTGCAGTAAGCGTAGGGGATTCAGCAGGCTCCATCGGATGAATTGAAATATCCGGATTCATTTTTTTCAGAAACAGTCCTGTGCCCATTATCGTACCTCCTGTACCAACACCTGCAGTAAATGCGTCCGGTTTCAGTCCCTTGAAGCTCAGCTGCCACCATATCTCCGGTCCTGTAGTCTGATAATGAGCGGCTATATTACCTGTATTTGAGAACTGATGAGGTAAAAAAACATTCTCGTTATTTTCAGACATGGTATCCGCCAGTGATATGCTTCCAAGAAATCCGCCCTGCTCTTTGGTAACAGGAATAATCTCTGCGCCGAAACTATTGATCAGATCAACTCTTTCGCGACTCATCCAGTCCGGCATGAAAATGGTTACAGAATGACCGAGAGCTCTTCCGATAGCCGAAAAAGAAATCCCCGTATTGCCGCTTGTTGCTTCAGCTATTGTATCTCCTTCTTTTATCAAACCCTTTTCATATGAATCTTTCAGAATATGATATGCCATCCTGTCCTTAATGCTGCCGGTCATATTCAGGCTTTCATATTTTGCATAGATCTTTCTGATCTTATTTTTGTATGTGAATTCAATTTCAAGCAGGGGAGTATTCCCGATCAGATGACTCAGGCTGAAGAATTTTTTACGTGTATATTCAGATAATAATGCCGTCATAAGTATTTTTATTTAAATTAATTTTATCATTTGCAAAAAGAAATAATAAATAAAGGTAAGAGTTAAACGATTAAGATTATTTTGGTGCAAATATTAATTCATTAAGAGCTGATTAATACATGACGGATTAATTGAAACAGTTTGAAATCAACGGATTAGTTTTAATACAATTATCTGTTCATTATGAAAATCATATCAGCTTTTACAGTTTCCTGTAAAGTGTCTTGGATTGCATATATAGTATTTGTACAACTGTTAAATATTTGTCTTAAATATTCAATCCCAAATAGGTATTTTTGTAATACAAAAATCAATAAACCAATCAAACATTTATTAAATAAAATACTTATATGAAGAAGATCAAAATTATTATTATGGGAGCAGCAGGAAGGGATTTTCATAATTTCAACGTGTATTACAGAGACAATCCCGATTATGAAGTTGTAGCTTTTACGGCAACTCAGATACCTTTCATTGATGACAGAAAATATCCGTCAGAATTAAGCGGCAAGTATTATCCAAAAGGAATTCCAATATATCCGGAAGAATATTTACCGGAGCTTATTAAAAAACACAATCCTGATGAAGTTGTATTCTCTTATTCTGATGTAACATTTGATTATGTAATGACGAAAGCCGCTATGGTAAATGCAGCCGGACCGTCATTTAAAATGCTCGGCTATGAACAGACAGCAGTGAAGTCAGCCAAACCCGTTATAGCAGTTGTCGCATCAAGAACAGGTTCAGGCAAAAGCCAGACTTCGAGGAAAGTTATGGAAATTCTTAATTCAATGGGCAAAAAAGTAGTTGCCATCAGACATCCGATGCCTTATGGAAATCTTGCACAGCAAAAGGTACAGAGATTTGCTCAGATATCCGATCTCAAGAAACATAAATGTACAATAGAAGAAATGGAAGAGTATGAACCGCATGTTGCAAGGGGAAATGTAATATATTCAGGCGCGGATTACGAAGCAATAGTCAGGGATGCAGAGAAAGAAGCTGATATTATAATCTGGGACGGCGGTAATAATGATCTTCCTTTTTACAAATGTGATCTTGTGATTACGGTAGTAGATCCGCACAGGGCGGGGCATGAATTACATTATTATCCCGGTCTTACTAATCTTTTATTATCTGATATCGTTGTAATAAATAAAATTGATTCAGCTAACCCTGAAGATGTTTATAAGGTAAGACAGAATATTGAAAGAGTTAATCCCAAAGCTGTGATCATTGAAGGTGCATCACCTATCTCACTTGAAAACATTAAGGATGAAAGTCATATAAGAAATAAAAAAGTCCTTGTCATTGAAGACGGTCCAACACTTACACACGGTGAAATGAAATACGGTGCCGGGACTATTGCTGCAGAGAAATTCAGCGCTGCAGAAATTATTGATCCCAGAGATTATGCGGTAGGAACATTAAGGGACACATATAAAAAATATCCGGGTATCGGAAATCTTCTGCCAGCGATGGGTTACGGTGATAAGCAGATCAAAGATCTTGAAGCTACAATAAATAAAGTGCCATGTGATGCTGTCATTATAGGAACTCCTATAGATCTGAGAAGACTTATTAAATTCAAGAAGCCGGCTGTAAGAGTTAATTACGAATTACAGGAGATTGGAAAACCTGATCTGAGAGATATCTTTACAAAGATTTTTTCTTAATTTATAATTTTTTTACCTCTGAGACTCAGGGAAAACGGTGTTAGTGGAAATACACTTACCGTGCAAATTTTTTTTTTGTACGATCATCTGTATTTCAATATTCAGAATAAGATCTCTGTTAAACTCCGTAAACTCTGTGTCTCCGTGGTCACAACCGTCCAAAACGTTTGAATCTTGAAATGTAGACTTTGATTTAAATCCGCTTTCTTTTGAAAGAGCAAAAGAAAGCTTGGCAAAGAAAACTCTCCCGCTG
>CAZLOL010000381.1:0-3121 GCA_964561045.1 uncultured Ignavibacteriaceae bacterium
CTACAAACTCTACAAACTCTACAAACTCTACAAACTCTACAAACTCTACAAACTCAACGAACTCAACGAACTCAACGAACTCAACAAACTCTACAAACTCTACAAACTCAACGAACTCAACGAACTCAACAAACTCAACACACTTATTCTCATTTCAGGAGGATCATTTTCTTTTTATCCATAAGCTCACCGGCAGTCAAAGTATAAAAATAGATCCCGCTGGATAAACCGCTGCCATCGAATTTTATTTTATAGTTTCCTGCAGGCAGTACTTCATTAACCAGGGTTTTTATTTCATTTCCAAGCAGATCATATATTTTTAAAGATACAAATTCCAGATTCGAAATCCCAAATTCCAGATTCGTTGACGGATTAAACGGATTTGGATAATTCTGGTAAAGGGAAAAATTTTCAGAGATGTAATTTGATGCAGGTATGATCCCGGTTGTCTGGGAATATTTTATTGTTGCAAAATCAAAGCTTGAACCCATTCCTATGCTGATCCCTGTTACATATATATTATTCGCTGCATCTAATTTGATGTCATAAATAAAATCCTCGGATAATGCACTATAGAAGTAATTTTTAGACCAGAGCAGATTTCCGTCCGCATCATATTTAAGAAGCATGTAAATAAGGTCATTGATCTTTCTGTCAGAACCTCCGCCGACATATACGTTACCTGCATCATCAGAGACGACTGAAATTCCCTGATCAATACCGTTTTCCGGTCCGTTGTAAACCCTGCTCCATAATAGATTTCCAGAGTCTGATATTTTCAATGTAAGCATGTCTTCACTTCCGGTGAAGTTACTGTTTCTGCTGTAGCCTGTTATATAAGTGTTTCTTTCAGAATCATTGAAGAGTTTAAAAGGCACGTCAATATCATTACCGATTCCGTTAAAAACCCCGCTCCACATTACTTTACATGCTGTATCGAGCTTTGCATAATAATAATCAACTGAGCTTGAAATATTTCTCATGCTGCCGCAAATATAAATATTATTCTCATTATCCAGGACCATGTCGGATAACTCATCATCCTGACCGGAGCTTCCGTTAATAACAATTGTCCGAAATATTCCGTTAAGATCATTAAGCATGCTTACATACATATCCCTGCTTCCGGAAATATTTTCTGAAGTACCGGATACAATTATTTTATTCGAAGATGTAATTTTTATTTTTACGGGAATATTCGCGGTTGTTCCAGTGGTATCGAAGATAAAACTCCCAAGCAAATTTCCGTCAGCTGAATATTTTAAAATTAAAGAAGTATAATTTCCGCTATTGAAAAACATACCGGCTCCGCATACGCAAATATTCCCGTCATTATCCAAAGCAATATCAATTCCGTATCCGCTTGAGAAGACAGGATTTTTATATTCTTTAAGCCAGATCATATTCCCGGAAGAATCAATTTTCGCGGTAGTAATATTGCTGACAAAGGAAGTGTCGGTGGAGAATCCGGTTACATAAGAATTGTTCTGAATATCGATACAGGCTGAAATTATATTATCTGAACTATTACCGGGTCCGTTATAGATCTCAGTCCATTTTGGTTTTCCCTTTGAGTCATAATTTATAATTGTAAAATCATAAAGAGACCCTTTCCCGTTTCCGCTGCCATAGACAAAGACATTATCATTCTTACCTAATAAAAGCTTTGACACTATATCAAAACTATTTCCCGGACCGTTATATCTACTTACCCATTCTTCAACGGGCTGAGAGATCAGATTAGCTGAAAGGAAAATTAAGAATACTGTAAATACAATTTTCAAACAAATGAATGGCGGAATGTTTACCGCCGGTAAAATTCAAATTTAAATAAATGAAATAATGAAATAATGAAATAGTGATTGAGAAATTAATTAACACAACAAATAATTAAAACATGAAATTGTGCAGAATAAAATAGCTCAGTGATCACATTAACTCAATTCACTTTATTAACAACATCCTTTTTTTATCCGTAAAATCACCGGCAGTCAAAGTATAAAAATAAATCCCGCTTGATAAACCGCTGCCGTCGAATTTTACTTTATGAATTCCTGCAGGCTTTACTTCATTAACCAGGGTTTTAACTTTATTACCAAGAAGATCATATACAATTAATGATACAAATTCCGGATTCGAAATTCCAAATTCCAGATTCGTTGACGGATTGAAAGGATTAGGATAGTTCTGGGAAAGTGAGAACGAACCGGGAATTTCATTATTATTGCCATTGATACCGACGGTAGTAATATCTTCTTCAATAGCCTGCTCTACCATTGAAAGTGAAAAATCAGACTCAGCTTTATTTACTAAAACAATGATCCTGCAATTTGATGCAGACCAGGAAGGATCAAGAGTTGCAGTAATACTCTTAGTTATTGTATGATTTGTATTCCAGATATTTCCGGAATTAAGATTTTCACCGGCAGCTCCGTTTACAATAGTTCTCGTAACATGATTATGAATATAATCCGGTACAATTCCCGGAGTCCCGCAGTTTGAATAAAAGTTTTGCTCATAGATCAGATTGTTCTCAGTAATTATAAAAGTAATTTTATATTGTCCGGTAAGATTTTGAAGGGCAGTTGAATTTACAGTCAGGCTTAGTTCCCGTGAAGATTCATTAAAGGATTTTGAGACTACATTGATATCAACTCTGGATTCAGGCAAAGAAGAATATCTGTTCTGAACTCCGGTTATCCATGCTGCATAGTTTCCGTTTCCGACTGTATTGTTTCTGTCAATGGAAGCTGTAGGAGTTGAGCTGAATCCCATCAGACCCACAATTTCATTCCCGTTAAAATTTTTCCACGGATCGCTGTTGAATGCATGGTAAGCTAAGATAATAGTCTGAGGATACTGGGAGGAAATAGTATTCAGTGTCTGATGTCCGCAGGGACAATTGCCGCACCAGGTTCCCGTTACATATTCTATAAGAACATTTTTAGGAGCAGAATATAAAGTATTTGCAGCAGCCGAAACAATAAAAACAACTGCAATAAAAATTGATTTGATTTTATTCATAACAGAATGCGGGATAGTTAATTTAATTTATTGATCAGTGCTATTAAACTTATAAATAAAAGAATATTATTGCATAAAAGTTTCAATTTTATATTCA
>CAZLOL010000382.1:0-3118 GCA_964561045.1 uncultured Ignavibacteriaceae bacterium
AACTCTGTGCAACTCAGCGGTTATTGCTGTCAACTTAGTTGTTAAAAAATTTTCCAACCATTTTGAGTAGAATTTAACTTGTAAGTGACTAAAGTCCAATTTCAGTAATGCTATGGTCTTTTCATGGTTACAAAATCTGCTGCATTATTGTATGCAATAAGCAAATCACTTAAATCTGTCATATTATTTCCGTTTAAGTCTGTAACTCTGTATCCTGTTGCGAAAGAAGCTGCTTCATTATAAATAAAGATCACGTCTGTTAAATCAACTGCTCCATCCTGATTTACATCTCCGGAGTATACAGACCATACAGTCCCTGTTAGTTTCATGTTGTTACCATAAGCATTTGACTGGTTTGTTGTGAAGTCGTAAGAGGTCGTATCACTTTGAGAGATACTGACAGGATCTGCTGACCATGTTTCAACAGAGTTTCTGTGTTTAATAACTATGAAATACGATTCTGTTAATGAGCTTTCTATTGGAACCGAGATAGTATAGATCGGAGGAATTATAAAATGATGAGTTGAAATACCTGCGGCAGTATCCAGAATATCAAAAGGCGCGACTGATCTTCTTATGTAAATTCCTGTGCTGTCAGGATTAGGAAACATGCCTTCTGATCTCCAGTTTATTTTTAATACTTTGGATGGATTTTGAACCGGTGTTAATGTGGTATTCGTTATTACAGGTACATTGTAGTCAAAATAAATGTATGCAGTATTCCTGATCTCATCTCCGATAACCAGATTATTCATTGGTCTTATTCTGTACTTAATGAATCCATGACTCAAAGGTTCATTTGTCGTGCTGTCTGGAAGCAGTATGTTGTTGAAAGTCCATTTTATTACGCCCTGCGATGAAATAGAGTAGTTATATGAGTGACTGGAGGATAACATTTCTATTGATGCTTTATTCACAAGAGAGCTCAAGGTATCCAAAACCATAACAGTGAATGCTGTATCGGTTCCGGTATTCTGAAATCTTATAGTATATGTTAACTGATCTGCGTTTGAAACCTGCAGAGAACTTATGCTGCCTGCCGGGCTTACATTTTTATCATTTGGATCATAAGAGCCATTCACTGTTTGCATGATTGTTTGTTCATTATCTGACGGAACTAGATCAGATATTACCGGATCTATTCTTCCGGTTGTTGAAAGTATAGTTCCGATAGCAATTGTTGCAGGAATATTATAACCTATTATTATATTTTCTTTTTTTACAGGCGGTAAATTAAAATAATCCCATTCCAATTTGTGATTGGTCAGATCAACTCTTGTTGGCAGCGGATTGGTCAATGATGACTTATAATCAAGCCTGCTGTCAAATTCTATAACGACTGTTCCGGACAGCGTAGTTGTTCCTTTATTATCATAAGTAATATTCTGTGTCATATCAAAACCAGGTCTGGATCTTGAGTTTTCTGTAAGGGTTACTTTCAGGTCATTCATTCCCGGAGCCGGATGCAATCCAAAGTTATTATTCTCATCTGTAAGTCCGTAAGCAGAAAATCCTGCTGTATTTATTACCGGATTAACAGTATAGTATAATGGAGGATTTGGAATACTGATATTAAAATTTCCCAATCCGCTGAACATATTATAAATTCCTGACGAGTTGGCAAGAGCTGTTACACTGCCCGGGTCATAGGAAATTATTTGTCCCGGATATAGTGGCTCACCGGAGTCCTGGATTCCGTCGTTATCATAATCTATAAATACATTTCCGGAGATCAGATTTGTTTGATTATTAAGTTTTGACACAAAGATGTTTTGCCAGGTACAGGTCAAAACAATATTGCCAAAAGCTGAGTTGTGGTAAAACTCTCCGGTGATATATACATTTCCTGAGGCATCTGAAGATATACCGAATATTCTGTTATGTCCGTAAATCAGGCTGTTTACATTTGTTGCCCACAGTATTCTTCCTGTATTATCATATTTGACAATGTAAGATCCCACTCCTGTCAATGTAAAATCTCCGAATGAGGCAATACCGCTATAGTTTCCGTAAATTAAGCAATCACCGTTCAATCCTGTTTTAATTGCATTTCCATATAAGGCATTATTATATTTGCCTTCCTTTTTTGCCCAGCTGATTGTACCGGAATTGTCATACTTTGCTATAAAAATTTCCATATCTCCGGAATTTGCAAGATTTATATTACCGAAAGCAGCAGTACCTTTGAATCCGCCTGTTATGTATGAATTGCCTGCTGCGTCAACTCCTATTCCTCTTGTGTCAAAATAAGTTGCCCCGCCGAATGATGTTCCCCGGATTTCATTACCGTCCTGATCATATTTTATAATAAATGATGCTCCTGTATTAGCCGGTGTGGAAAGATTTATACTTCCAAAGCTTACCGATTCACGGAAATTACCTGTAACATATATATCACCGTTACCATCTATTCCAATTCCATTTGCTTCATCGGAGGAAATACCGCCGCCGCTTTTTACCCATTGAAACACGCCTGAAGAATTATATTTTGCAGTGAATACATCTGTGCCGCCGTAACTTACTAAAGTAGTATTATCAATAGTAGCATAACCTTCGAATGAACCTGCTATGTAACAATTACCGGAGGCATCTGTTTCGATCTCGTGAAAATCAAAAATATTAATTGTACCATTGTCTACGCTTCGCGACCATAAGACAACTCCTGCTGAGTTATATTTCATTAAATACAACTGATAGTTCACATATCCTAAAACATATACATCATTCCCGCTGCAGGCTATGCTTAATCCGTTATCATATGCATCCTCCCCAAGAATTTGAAACCATTCTAAACCTCCGGAAGAATTATGTTTGGCAATATACATATCTCTTCCTCCGTTACTTACAAATGTCTGACCTCCAAAAGTCATTGTTCCTTCAAAATAGCCGGTTGTATATACATTCCCGGATGCATCTGCATCAACTGCATAAGCTATATTACCGTAAATTCCATCCGAGCCTTTCGCCCATTCAAAATTCTGTGAATAACAATTATTCACGTTCAGAATAAGGTTAAATGATGCCAGCATTCCTGCCGTTAGCAGCAGTGAAGCGAATTTAAAGATTTGTGTTTTCATTTTTTTATTTTTGTATTAGTTTTAAAAATATTTTATTAAAC
>CAZLOL010000383.1:0-3103 GCA_964561045.1 uncultured Ignavibacteriaceae bacterium
GGAAATTTAATTTTTAGAAAGAGAAGTAAACGAGAGATCAATTTTGACCTCCCCCATCTCCTTTTTGTTTTTCTAAGGGCAGGGAGCCGGGTGGTAGGGTTGTTCTATTTGTATGGAACTCTCCATATTTATATCAATTTATATCAAATAAATTAAATCATTTTGGACGGATGTTAACAAGATAAAATGATCGAATAATTAATTTGATTTATTATATTTTTGAATAAATATGCAGATACACGCTAAATATTTTCGATTTTGCTTAAATAATTATTTAGAATATACAGAATTATTTTGGCTACATAAGTGAAACAGTGATCCTGCTATATCATTGGAATTATTTTTTTCGCCGATAAAACCGGCTCTTTTGTATTGTTGTTATTAAACAGCCTCCAGTCTAGTGATGCGGATTTTATATTATGAAATTATTATCCACAGTAAAATATACATCGCCATAAAATTAATATATCAGTATTTTGAGTTTGCAATATAAGATTGGAATAATATTAGGATCGGGTCTTAATAAATTTACTGAAGAACTTTCTTCCCCTGAAATGATCTTCAGTGATAATAACAGTTTTCATAAGCCGGAAATAATTTCAGGAAAAGTTAATGGAACTGAAATTGTTTTATTTTCCGGAAGACGGCATTTTTATGAGGGCTTTACTCAGGAAGAAGTTTTATTCAACATGAACAAGGCTGCAGCTCTTGGAATTAATTACCTTATCATAACAAATGCTGCCGGTGGTTTAAACAGGAATTTCAGGGTTTCCGACCTTATGCTTATCACATCACATTTGAATTTCACAAATAAATCAATACCATCAAGCCTTTCTCCTGTTCTATATCCGAAAGAAACTTTAGAAGCGGTTAAGCGGATTTCACGAAAGGAAAAAATCAATCTTCGGTGCGGCAGTTACTGCTGCAATAAAGGTCCTAATTACGAAACTAAATCAGAAATAAAATTTCTCAGAAAACTTGGAATAGATGCGGTAGGAATGTCAACCGTGCCTGAAATACTTTATGCATCCGGACTTGGAATAAAGACTCTTGCAATTTCCTGCATTACTAACTTACTTTCTGAGCATTCACCCGCTGAAACAAATCACGAGGAAGTGATCGAGGCAGGCAGAAACTCTTATGATAATTTTTCAAAGCTGCTGAAAACTATAATTTCAAATCCTGTTTAATGTAATTATGATCACAGATACACACGCACATTTATATTATCCCGAAATAATTTCCGATATTGATAATATTTTATCCAGGGCAAAAGATTCGGGAATAGAAAGAATAATTGTACCGGCTGTCGACATTGAAACATCCATGACCATTCTTAGATTATCTGAAAAGCATGAGATGATATACTGCGCATTAGGAGTTCATCCCTGTGATGTCAGCAAATCAGAGACAAAGAATATAGATGAAATTGAAAAGCTGCTCAGCCATGAGAAGGTTGTGGCGATCGGCGAGACAGGCCTGGATTATTACTGGGATAAAAGCAATATTGAAAAGCAGAAAGAAATTTTTCAGCTGCAGATCGATCTTTCAAAATCGCGTAAGCTGCCGATCATAATTCATACAAGGAATTCCATGGAAGATGCAATTGAAATGATAAGGAACAGTTACTCCGATGATCTGTCAGGACAGTTTCACTGCTTCAGCGGAAACGAAGATCAGCTGAATGATATATTATCCATGAAAAATTTTAGTTTATCATTCTGCGGGAATATTACATATAAGAATTTCAGGGATACAGAAGTGGTTAAGAAAACACCTTTGGATAGATTATTATCTGAGACAGACTCCCCTTTTCTGCCTCCGGTACCTTACAGAGGGAAAAAAAATGAACCGAGTTACATTTTTAAAACTCTTGAGAAAATTTCAGAGCTTAAAGCAACGGATTTGAATGATATACTTCAGAATGTAAAATCAAATGCCGACAGATTGTTTTTTGGAAATAATAAATGAATCAATTGTCAATCGTGAAACATGAGATGTTTCAGAATATACAAAAGCAGGAAAAAATGTTATCATTATAAATTAAATTTAAGTGTTTATATTTTATAACTAAAAATTTATATTTGCCTAATTAAATTTAAAAATAAAAGACCATGAAAGATTATTCACTGTTCAGATCAGATTCAGGCAGCGGAAATTTTCCTCCTCCTCCGCCGCCGCCAAGCTATAATCCGCCGCCGCCGCCAAGTTATAATCCGCCGCCGCCACCCGTATCGCCTAATCCTGTTAATACGGGAGGCGGTGCAAGTTCTAATGCAATAATTGCTTTGGTCCTTGGAATATTATCCTACATTGCATGCGGAATATTTGCAGCTATTCCTGCGTGGATAATGGGAAAGAAAGAAATCAATGAAATCAATGCAGGGAGATCTCCTGAAGCAGGAAGAGCTCTTGCTAAGATCGGAATGTGGCTCGGTATCATAAATATTATACTTTCAATTATAGCAATTATAGTTTTCGCTATTTTATTCATGTTCGGACTGCTGAATATGAGTGACTACAGTTAGTATTCAGCTTTAATTCAATAAATATTTCAGGTAGCTTTTGTAAAGCTGCCTTTTTTATTAAATCTTATTGTATCAATGTGAATTTATTTTTTAAAAAATATAACAGCGAGCTTCCTGTTATTATTCCTGAATATAAAACAGAAGGATCATCCGGTATGGATCTTTGTTCATCTTCAGAAGATATAATTACAATCCGTGCCGGCGAATCAGGATTAATTCCTACTAATTTGATTCTTCAGATTCCTGCAGGATATGAAGCGCAGGTAAGACCAAGAAGCGGACTTGCATTGAAGCATGGTGTTACGGTACTAAATTCTCCGGGAACAATTGATTCGGACTACAGAGGTGAGATCGGAGTGCTGCTGATTAATCTCGGAAAAAAGGATTTTGCAATTAATTTCGGAGACAGAATAGCTCAGATGATAATTGCAAAATATGAAAAAGCTGTTCTTGTTGAATCAGATATGATCACTGAAACAGAAAGAGGAGACGGAGGGTACGGAAGCACGGGAATCGGGTAACAATGTTCAATGTTCAATGTTCAATGTTCAATGTTCAATGTTCAATGTTCAATG
>CAZLOL010000384.1:0-3102 GCA_964561045.1 uncultured Ignavibacteriaceae bacterium
TATTTTAGCAATATCATTCTCTTTGTTTCAATAAAATCACCTGCTTCCAGCTTATAAAAATATACTCCGCTGGCAAAGTTATTACCGCTAAATTCTGCTTCGTAGCTGCCGGCGTTAAGTCTTTCATTTACAAGCACTTGCAGCTCTTTACCTAAAGCATCATAGATGACTAACTTCACGTTTGAAATTTGACCTTTGACTTTTGACGGTATATCAAATTTAATTTTAGTAACGGGATTAAAAGGATTAGGAAAATTCTGTGAAAGAGAATACTTATCAGGAATCACTGAAGATGAATTAGTGATACCGACTACACCGTTTGGTCCGCCTGAAAAACAGATCAGCTTCCCTGTCCTGCTGCCGCCAAGAAATTCAGAGCTGACATTTCCGTCAACGCTTTTTAAAGCTGCTACTTGCTCAACTGTATTCGTTGTAGCAGTACCGAAATTATATGTAAACAATATTCGCCCGCTGTCCCCGTTGACGACATATAAGTTACTGTTCTGCGTTCCTGCCACGATCTCTTTAACTCCATTTCCCGTGAGATCTGACAGCTGATCAACGCCGTGAATGTAATTGTTATCCAGAGGATTTGACCAGAATATATTTGATGTCTTTGAATCTATCCTGTATAAGTTTCTTGGACCGGAAGAAACAATATCCTTATATCCGTCTCCTGAAATATCATCCATTAATCTTATGTTTCCGTCTATACTTTGACCAAGATTCTGTGACCATATCAGTGAACCGGTGTTTCCGGACAGAATTGTTATCGTTCCGTTAAATCCTATGAAGCTTGCTATATCACTGTTGGCATCGGCATTCACATCCTGAATTTCCTTCAGATTCCAGACGGTGCTTGCAGTCGGGAATGTCCACATAAATCCTCCTGTATTATTGTAGCCGTTTATTCCGTAAGGTCCGCCATTATTACTGAAATCAATAACTGCTCCAGTCGATGTGGAAGTTGTGCTGTGTGTAAATTCCGCATTCTGAGAAGAATAAAATATTACGCTTCCGTTTAATGCATTCAGACATATCATCGCATGCCTGCCATTAAATTCACCTTCACCTGAAGCAGCAACCAGCACATCTTTTTTTCCGTCACCGTTAAAATCCTTTGTAACACTTAGTCCGTTTACATCTCCGTCAGCTGTTTGAGTAGAGTCTCCGTAAGTCCACAGGAGTTTGCCTGTTCTGCCTGAAAGCGCATAGACAAGCTCATTATTTCCCCCGGTTCCGATCACTACATCGCGGATTCCGTCGCTGTTTATGTCTTCGAGTATCTGCATTCCGTCCTCATAAATTACGGAACCTGACACAAGACTGCTCTGGCGTGTATTGAATTTCCATAATGTATCATCAGTGACGGAAGAATTTCCGTTATAACAAATTGTCCAGTAATTATCCGTAGAAACGATCACATCATTAACACCGTCGAAGTTTACATCCGGAATTTCCTTCATGGAAACAATTTTGAAATTATCCGCTGATGTATTCGGATTATCAGGAATAATTCCCTGCCAGAATATATCGCCAAGAACTGTCGGATTTCCAATGCCTGATCCTGCCATATAAATTTTAAACTGCGGTATGTTTACTGCATTGGAATTTATTTTTAATGTGTCTGAAAATGCACTTGCAGATGTAGGATTGAACCAAATTCTGAACAGTCTTGTTTTTTGTGTGTCTATTGAAACCGGGAAAGTCAGTCCCACAGTATCTAATCTGAATCTTTGCGAGCTTGTTACAATCGAGTTAACTGAAAGAACTTCGGTTCCCTGATTTGTGATATTTATATAACCTCCGCATAAGGAATTTAATCTTCTTGATGAATAATCAAGTGATGACACTGAAGATGCAATAAAACTTCCGTTATAAACACCTTTTCCTCTTAAAGTAATGATCTTAACCGGCGTGACACCATCATTGCTTGTGATCTGCAATTGTCCTGAGGTTGTATCAAAAACAGTCGGTGTAAACTTAAGAGCATAGTTTTTAGTCTGAGCAGGATTCAGCGTATCAGGAACATTATTCGGATTAATTGTAAATCTCGGGTTTGAAATATTGTAATTTGAAATAATAAGATTTGCATTACCGGTATTAGTGATTGTAAGATTTCTGTCCGATGTGATACCAATTATAGTATTTCCAAAATCAAAAGAATTCGCACCTGTAGTTATCTGAGGATTTCCGGCTCCGGTTAGGGAATATTTATATAGTGCTTTATAAAGATTTACATTGTTACCGGCACGATCAGCAATCAGCCATAAATACTGACCGTCCCAGTGAAGTCCTCTTGGTCTGCATACGCCGTCCGGATCAGGAACAGGAAAAGAAAAGAGCGTATCTCCCGTTGCTTTCCGGTAAGCATAGATCCTTTCTGCATCTCCCTGAAAACTATCAGCGACATAAAATATAGTATCGCCTTTTACTGTGATTCCCTGAACCTGCTTTCCTAATAAAGGAATAGTGTCTGTAATAAGTCTTGTTGTCAGATTAATTTTATAAGCATAAGCAAAAGGATAGGTTGTAAAATCAGGAGAGTAGATTGAAAACCATAATCCGTCTCCGTCAAGCTCGATGTCCCCTACACCACCGCTTGCTCCTCCTATGAGAGCAGGTAGCTGAATACTGTCCATTCTCGCGCCTTCCGTACTGATTTTATATAATCTTGCGCCTGCAGTTCTGAATTGCTCCGCTATCCAGTAACCAGTTCCGTCCCATACCAATCCGTGATTAAATGAATAAGGAGTTGTCAGACTGTCTGTTATAATTCCGGTCTTTGTCACTTTATATATGCTGCCGTTATTGTCCGTAGCTACGCGTAATGTATCACCGATATGAGTGATACCCCAGAACGAATTGTACTGTGAATAATTCGGAAAAGGATATGTTCCGACAATTGTCTGTGAACTTATTTCAGAAGTGACAGCTGTAATAAATAACAAAGTTATAAAAATATTTTTCATGATATTTACCTCTGTGATTAGATTTTTTATTGTAAAATGCTTTTGAATAAATTATGTTATTTTTAAATAATGTTCAATGTTCAATGTTAAATGTTGAATCTTCAATGCTCTATGTTCAATGTTCAATGTT
>CAZLOL010000385.1:0-3095 GCA_964561045.1 uncultured Ignavibacteriaceae bacterium
ATTCTTTTCAAGATTTTCAAACATAACATCGAGAAATTCTTTATCTCCTTTCAAGCTTGCTATCCCAATTGGGGTTTCTACCTTATTATCTGGGAAATCTTCTTCCCACGTCTGTTCTGTTAATTCTCTAACAGGAAGAGGTGTAAGGTTTTTGTCTAACTCACTTTGGAGTAAATCAATTACCTGTTTCTTATTAAGTGACCTTGCATAATCAAATGCTTCCTTAAATTTAGAATTATAATCTATTTCCTTAAACTTATTATCTTTCCACTTCCCCCAGATACTCCTTACCTGTCCGGGATTTCTTTCAAAGTCCTTTCCGATCTTGCCTTCTGCCACTACCTCATTAACCTGTTCATCGGTACTCAACGGCTGCACAACAGATGCATCCACCTCATCCTGATTCAACGGTTTAATATAGCACCTGCAGTTCCATCCGTTCGGAGGCCAGATCTTATCCCAGACAGGATCGTTATTTCTCCAGATCGTGTCATGGAGTCTGCGATGCTCTTCTCTCACACGGTTATCCGACAAAGTTTTATACTGATATGCCGGATACAAACTTTTTATCGAATCATCCTGAAGCCGAATGTATTGCGCGGCATGGAATGACGATTGCGATGCTGTCCGCAAATTCGTATTAAGATATTTTGGCGGAGGCATATCAGGGATTTCAATATAGTCTGCCATAATATTATATGCTTCAGACACCCATACTTTTTTAATGTCCTTCTCGCCCTGAGCTAATGGATGCTTGCCCGCTTGCAGATCAAGAGCAAGCTGCTTTAACTTTTCTTCAAGCTCGTAGCTCATCACTCCGGCGACAGTGAATGCTTCTGTTTTGAAATTTGCAAGTGCAAGCTTGTCTGTATCAGTATAACTTATTTTAAATAATTCGGGATCATCCGAAAGTTTGAGTATCTCCTTTTTGTTAAGAGCAACAATAGAAGCAATGCCTTTCCGGTATGACCTATTGATACCGTTTGTAAGTTTACCGGCAATTAGGAAATATATTCGGAGGTTCACTTTATACCGATTTAATTCTTAATGAAATAATAGCTCAGTCCTGCGGAAGTATAAAAACTTTTTGTCTTATATTCCTGAGACATGTTTACGTCAAAATTCCAGTTACAGTCTATGCCGTAAGAGACGGTGCCTCCTATCAGCTGGTAGCCCTGTGAACCATACAGCCAATGCCCTGCTAAAGTGATCTTGTGCTGTCCGTTTTCATCTCCGCTATAGTGAATTTTGTAAATGGGATACGATATATTCAACCCCGTGAATACCTGAGGCATCTCTTTTGAGTCGGATAAGAATACAGTTGACCGCAGCCCGAATTCGAATTTCTGATGCGTGTAAGACGGCGTGACAGAAAAACCGGCTTGATAATTGTATTGGCTGTTTGCGTTGTTTAATGCAATGCCGTAGCCGGCGGATGCAGACGCATTAAACTGACAAAACGCAAATGAAGTTACGAACATTAAAGCCACAGATAATAGGTGTTTCATTGATTGCCCCTTTCTTTTTTTAAGTGATTTGATTTGTATTTAATATCTGATCTGAGATTTCCTTCAGCTCTGATAATTTTTTATTTATCATCTCCCGCAGCACTTCGTCGATCTCCCAGAACAATATTCCTTCCAGCGTTCCGATAAACTCGCCAAGCAAGCGGCAGTATGCGATGTTACTTTTCATTTCATTTATATTTACCACCTGTCCCTTGTCTCCATGTAAATACCTTCCCCGCTTGTGAATTCTTCATCGCAGATTATCCTTGTGTTCCATAAGGAATAATCTCCGGCATCCGACAAGTGCGAAAGATCTTTCTTTGATTTATCAATATGGAATCCGTCTAAGTTAGCGGAAGATCTTTTCCATCCGACAAGCTCACGGTCACGGATACTCCAGTTACAATTGTCGCAGATGAAAAATTTTTTCTGCTCAAATAATTTATTGGTGTAGTTTACGCGGTCGCGCACAGGCGGATTCTCATTGGGCACTGCAAAAGTATATTTAATTCCTGATCTGGTAAACCAGTCTTTTATTATCATGAAATCTGACTTGCCAAAGCTCGCAGATTTCTTGGACCTTCCGGAAGCATCACCGGTGACGATCAGACTCAGCCGGTCAGTGTCGTATTTGTTTCTTAAATTATTTATTATGCTCTCGCAAAGTTCATCCGTATTGGATGAGTGTATGAGATATTCGTCAAGCTGATACCTGTTGCGCGTAGCTTTGTCAATGAAAACTTCTACCGCTGTCATGGGATCCACATTAAAGTCAAAACTTATTATGAGCTCTACGATATTACCAAGCTTATGATCTACATCATCTACCGAGATTACATTTTTCTGTCTTTCAAACCCGTAATAAACTTTGCCCTGCGACAGAGACATATATTTGCCCATCATATATACTTCCTTTGTCTTCGCGTCAAAGGTATTCTCTAATGACCTCAGGTAGCCTTTTGAAAGATATTTATTTTCATAAGTCGGGATTGTGATTGTGAACAGATCTTTATCGTTATGGTCCTGTTCAAAATATTCAAAGCCCCACTCCATATTCTCCGGCTCCGGCGTTCCTGCCCAGAAGATCTCCTGACGGGCAGCCTTGCCTGATCTGGCTCTGGCTATCAGGTTCTCGTAAGTTTCTTTCCTTTGCGAAAAAGGTTCATCAAGCCCTACAGCTGCAACCGTCACACCTTTGAAAAACTTCTGCCCGATCAGTATTATCCTGCCTTTATTCTTCTCGCCGGCTCCGAACTCCATTTCAAAATTTCCGCCGTCTTTGATAAATGTAAACTCAATATCGTTATCCTTGCACATTTGCTTCAGCACAGGTAGCCCTGAGGCAATCGCAGAATCTTCCGTCGGGTAACTGATCACGACCGGCACGGGCCGGTTGACGTAAGAAAGCAGTATTGCCTCAGCAATAAACGCATAGGTCTTGCCTGACCCGTATCCGCCTTTGATGCCTTTCTGCCTTTGCTCCGACTTATGGAATATGGACTGCTTCTCCTGCGGTTTGTAATTAGGAAGTATGATAACCATCTCATCTAATCTCGACAAACCTTTCTTAAGCCCAAACCTCTTCTC
>CAZLOL010000386.1:0-3085 GCA_964561045.1 uncultured Ignavibacteriaceae bacterium
ATCAGGATCCACAAGCCTGCAATCACTTAAAGCACAGATCCTTCAGACAAACTGGTGTTACACAAATATCGGACTGGAAGATGTCCATTTTATAGAATTCAGGATAATTAACAGAAGCAACGTTCCCTGGATAAAAACATATCTGGCATTCTGGACAGATGATGATCTGGGATCATCATCTGATGATAAGGTAGGTTGTGATACCATAAGAAACTTAGGATTTACCTACAATTCCACGAACAATGATGCAATATACGGACTTGCACCACCTGCTGTAGGAACAAAGCTTTTAAGAAGTCCTGTCATTTATACAGGAAACAGCAGTGATACAGTTAAATATTATAATCCTCCCGGAACAAGTAATCTGAGAATAAAAATCGGATATAAATTTATAGGAATGAATGTATTTAATTATTACAATAATGGTAACCCCCAGCCATCCGATCCTCTTTCAAATACTGAAACTTACAGAGTGATTGAAGGGAAATGGAGGCTTGGTAATTCCTGGATATCTCCTTCCGGTGACACAACCAGAAAATGTTACACAGGAGATCCGGTTGCCGGGACAGGCTGGCTTATGACCGGGGAAAGTGACAGAAGATTTTTGCAAAGTTTCGGACCATTCAATATGAATCCGAACGATACACAATCTATAATAGTAGCACAGCTGATAGCAAAAGGATCTAGCAATCTCAACAGCATAACAAAGTTGAGAGCGTTGTCAGATTACATTCAGGGAATTTATGATCAGAATTTCCAGACAATACTTGCAGTGCAGAATATCTCGACAGAAATCCCTGATGGATTCAGACTTTATCAGAACTATCCGAACCCGTTCAACCCTTCTACAAATTTGGAATTTGGGATTTCGGATTTGGGATTTGTTTCTCTGAAAGTGTATGATTTGCTTGGTAAAGAAGTAGCGAAGTTAGTGAGTGAAGAATTAACTCCGGGGAAATATAAAGTTGAATTTGATGGGAATAATTTATCGAGCGGAGTTTATTTTTATAAACTGACTGCAGGAGATTTTTCAAATACGAAGAGAATGATACTTCTAAAATGAAAATATTCGGGCTTATAAACTTCCGGAGTCTTATAGATTTCGGAAGTTTGTTACTGTACATTTTGCTTTGAGATAGTTTTTAAAATAAGGAGAATTTAAAATGAAAAACTTTAATAAAATATTTGCTGAAATGTTTTTACTATTTCAAATTATACATTGCACATTTTACATTGATAATTGTAAAAGTCAATGGGTGCAGACAAGCGGACCTTACGGAGGAGAAAATGTGTCTTGCTTAACTGTATCAGGCAGCAATGTTTTTGCCGGAACTCAAAACGGAGTTTATCTTACTACAAATAACGGAGAATTCTGGAACAAAGCAGGTTTATCTTCATATTCAATAGGCTGCATAATCACAAACGGTAATAATTTATATGCCGGCGGAGAAGGTGTATTTCTGTCGACAAATAACGGCGGTGACTGGACTGAAATTGTTAACGGTTTACCGGATCTGTTTATCTCGTCACTTGCAATTATAGGAAATAATATTTTCGCCGGTGCAAGCAGTCAAGCCGGAGGAGGTGTATTCCTTTCAACCAATAACGGAGAAAGCTGGACTTCGGTTGGACTGACTACCCGAAGTATCTATTGCTTTCTCGTCAGCGGAAATAATTTGTACGCAGGTGTCAGCGGAGGAGTCTATAAGTCGACCAATAACGGTGGAAACTGGACTGCAATGAACAGCGGATTGACAGGTCTGATTGTGCATTCTCTTGTTTTTAAGGGAAGCAATATATTAGCCGGCACTGACGGCGGAATATTTGTTTCAACAAATAATGGCGAAAACTGGTCTCAGTTCAATACCGGATTTTATGACGTATACTGCATGGCAGTCAGCGGGAATATTATTTTTGCGGGGACAGGCTATGAATTATACAGGTCAACAAACAGCGGTGTAAATTGGACTACTCTAGGATTGAATTATGTTTTCACAATTGCAATCAGCGGAATCAATATATTCGCAATGAGCAGTTCTTTATCCAATAGTATGTACAGATCAACAAATAACGGTGGGAACTGGCTTACTGTGAATGACGGATTTTTATCTCAGAGAATCTATTCTCTTGGATGGAAGGGGAATGAAATTTTAGCAGGAACAGAATTTAGCGGAATATATTTGTCAACAAATACCGGTAATAACTGGACAAATTCAGGTTTATCATACCGGATTATTAATTCTTTCGCAGTAAGCGGAAATAATATTTTCGCCGGAGTTACCGGTTTTGGTTCAAACGGAGGTGTATTTTTATCTACAAATAACGGATACAACTGGACTGCCGTAAATAACGGTTTGACCTATCTGTCAATTTCTTCTCTTGTCTTAAACGGAAATAATTTATTTGCAGGAGGTTACGGAGTATATCTGACAACAAATAACGGGGAGAACTGGATTGAAGCCGGTTTAGTTGGTCAGTCGGTTAATTTTATGGCAGTAAGCGGAAATAATTTATTCGCAGGCGGCTATGGTGTGTATCTGTCAACCAATAATGGCGCGAACTGGTCTGCTGCCGGTTTAGGAAATCAAAGTATTAATGAACTTATCATAAGCGGTAATAAATTATTTGCTGGTGGTCAGGGAGTATATCTGTCTACCAATAACGGAGATATCTGGTCTTCTGCCGGTTTAGAAAATCGATATATCAGAACCTTTGCCGAAAGCGGAGTATATTTATTCGCAGGAACTGACAGCGGAATATATTTGACCTCTGATAACGGAGAAACCTGGCGTGATAAAAATCAGGGATTTAATGCTATACCGGGGATTAATGCCTTAATAATATTTGATAATTACATTTATGCAGGAACCTATAATCAGTCTGTATGGAAGCGCTCTATTGCAGATATTACAGGAGTAAAGCAAATTTCCACAATCGTACCGGCTGAATTTTCTCTTGAGCAAAACTATCCTAATCCATTCAACCCTAATACAATTATCAATTACGAGTTACGAGTTACGAATTACGTGCTGCTGAAAGTTTATGATGCATTGGGGAAAGTTGTTGCGACTTTGGTAAATGAAAA
>CAZLOL010000387.1:0-3076 GCA_964561045.1 uncultured Ignavibacteriaceae bacterium
AAGAACTTGATAAACTTAAGGCAAACTTGATAAACTTTAAGAACTTGATAAACTTGATAAACTTAAAGCAAACTTGATAAACTTTAAGAACTTGATAAACTTGATAAACTTAAAGCAAACTTGATAAACTTTAAGAACTTGATAAACTTGATAAACTTAAAGCAAACTTGATAAACTTTAAGAACTTGATAAACTGAGAAAAACTTGATGAACTTGATGAACTTGTTTTTACTTCTTTATCTTCAAACTATCCATTATCCCCAGTGAATTTCTTATACTATCAAGCTGCAGCTTAAACCTGTTAAGTTTTAATTCTTTCTGTTCAAGCTCGAATTCTTTGCTTGCTATCTGAGTTTCTTTTGCCTGAACGGTCTTTTCAAATTTTGTTTTATTCCAGTATCCGAGATCTTCGAAATATCCCTTGAATAAGAAGTTATGCTTCAGTGCTTCCATGTTCTGATAAAAACTGAAAGATCCGAGTTCAAGATTGGCAGTTGTCGCATCAGCATTCACCATTACGTTTTTGATATTGTTTGCAAATACAGTATCAGTAAGAAGCGTTCCTACCAGACTCTGGCTTGAATTCATTTTCTGCGTGATGTCAGAAACGTTTGATACAATGGAATCAATGCTTCCCTGGAGATTCTGTATGTCACGCGTAACGATATCAATTACCAATGTTGCTTTTGCAAGTATGTTGCTTACATTGGCCGAAGCTCCGGAAAAGCTTGCCATAAGGGAGTCAACATTATTAAAAAGCGATTCATTGTTAACAAGCTGTCCCAGTGTGCCTTCTCCGTTATTTACCTTTTCAACAATATCAGCAACATCCCTGACCAGATTATTTACTTCAAGAGTGGATTGATTCAGGTTATTGATAATATCTCCGACACTCAGCGGCTTTACGGAATGTATCGAATCACCGTTTTCTATCGAAGCTGAACCCGGTGTCCCGGAACTGATGGAAAGGACTTTGTTCCCGACGAGTCCGTCAGAATTTATCGAAGCTTCGGAATCTTTCTTTATGAATTTCTTGACATCGCTTACAATGCTCATATTTACCTTTACTTTGTTAGATGCGATTATATCTATTGACTGAACCGAACCTACGTTTATGCCTGCAAACTGAATAGCGCTTCCCTGCGACAATCCGCTTACATTCTCAAATACTGCATAAACATCAAATGATTTTGAGAACAGGTTCTCCTTGCTTCCAATATAAAACAAAGCGAAAACAAGCAACGCAAGTCCCGTAACTATGAATATCCCGAGTTTAATGTATTTAGATTTTTTATTGTCCATTTTTTCTGTTTGCTGATTATTTATATTATGCGGGCTTAATGGCTCCCGGCTTTACGAAAATATTTTTTTATGGCTGTAAATATTTATTCCTCAATATACTCATTTCAATTAATGGAAATTGCCGACTGAAAATGCTTAGGAGAATTCAAAGAATCCTTTTACAAATTCATCATCGGATTTCTCCAGTTCCTCGTATGTTCCCTCTGCAGCAAACTCGCCTTCCTTTAATACTACAATACGATTCGCAACTAATCTTGCACAGGCCATGTCATGAGTAACTATCAATGAGCTGACATTATATTTCTTCTGCATATCCAGTATAAGTTGGCTTATTTCATTTGATGTAAACGGATCAAGTCCTGTGGTCGGCTCGTCATATAAAATTATCTCAGGATCAAGCATCAGTGTCCTTGCAAGTCCTATTCTTTTTTTCATACCGCCTGAAAGCTCAGACGGAACTTTATCAATTGCTCCTTCAAGACCGACGTTCTTAAGCTGTTCCTCTATTTTTGATGAAAGGTCTTCTTTTTTGTAACCCGGCTGCCGGACTACCGGAAATTCCAGATTCTGACGCACCGTCATGGAATCATAAAGCGCTCCGCTTTGAAAAAGGAAACCGATCCTTATTCTTAACTTGTTCTTGTCAGCTTCGCGAAGATTATTCAGCTGCTCTCCGAATACTTCTATGGTTCCGGAATCCGGATTCAATAATCCTATTATGCATTCAAGTATGACTGACTTACCCGTGCCTGATCTGCCCAGTATAACAACTGTTTCACCTTTATCTATTGTCAGGTTAACATTTTTAAGAACATCCAGACTTCCAAAGGATTTCTTAAGATCATTTATCTTCAGTATTATGCCTGTATCAGATTTTTGATCCATGAATTAAAATATTATTGTTGTTAACTGTACCATCACCATGTCTATCAGTATCACCAGAAGTGATGCTATTACAACGGCAGTATTTGCGGCGATCCCTACACTCTCTGTGCCTCTGTCGGCATTATATCCTTCATAACAGCCGACTACTCCTATGCTGAATCCGAAAACAAAAGTCTTGAATGTTGCAGGTAGTATCTCCTTCATGTCAATACTGGAAAAGGAATTCATAAGAAATAGTTTCAAATTCATCTGGGTTGTCAGATTCAGCGCAATGAACCCGCCGAATAAAGACATAAAATCAGAAAGAATGACAAGTATAGGCAGCATCAATGTTGCTGCAGTAACTCTTGTGACCACTAAATATTTAAATGGATTTGTACCCGATACTTCCATTGCATCTATCTGCTCGGTCACTTTCATTGAACCAAGCTCAGCGCCTATTCCGGAACCGATCTTGCCTGCAAATATTAATGAAGTTATTACCGGTCCGATCTCAAGTATGACGGCTAATGCAACCATTGATGGCACAAGCGAAGCTGCACCGAATTTCTCCAGCGTAGGAATTGACTGCAATGATAATGTAAATCCGATTATTATGCCTGTTATAGCTACCAAAGGAAGAGATTTATAACCTATCTCATACATCTGCTTTATTGTCTCATTGAATTCGTAAGGAGGCTTGAATACCTCTATGATGTTTCTCAGTGCAAACAAAGTCAGACCGGTTACCTTCAGTAAAAATTCTTCTATGGATTTGGGAAACTTAAACCTGAACTTAACCGGCTTCACAATGCTTTCAGCTTGCGCTTTCTCAGACATTTTTTTTATAATTATAAATTACAAATTACAAATTACAAATTACAAATTACAAATTACAAATTACAAATTA
>CAZLOL010000388.1:0-3068 GCA_964561045.1 uncultured Ignavibacteriaceae bacterium
ATGATTGTGAACAGAGGCTGCAAATGAAAATTGCATTGTTTCATAGAATATCTATAAATATTTTATTACGGCAATTAAAATAATAGTTATGGCAAATATAGAAAAGAAAAGTCTTTTCAAAGAAGAGATTGCTGAAGTATTGGAATCCAGACCAGACCTGATCAAAAATGCTGTATAGAATGAAATGGAAGAGTTTGCATTTGGTAAGGCAATTGAGGAAGGTGATAAAAAAGAATATGTTAGTTACGATGAACTTATGAAAGTAATGGACAGGAAAATAAATGATGCCGATTAGATTTTAATTAAATAACAATTCGTGTTGAGAAATCATTTCTAAAAGACATGGATACAATAAAGGATAAGTCTCTTCTCGCAACTATCAAGAGTACCATTTCCCGGCTTATTGAAATAAAATGGTACTATGTGAAATGCAGTAGAGAATTTCTTACTACATACTGTATAAAAAATCAATGAAACCGCGAAAAGGTGATATTGTCAATAAAGAAATTGCTTTTGTTTATGGTATATGCCGTCAGAAAAGAAAAATTAATATGAAACGAAAATTAGTCTTTCAGCTGAGTCGCCGCATTAGTTATTTACTATAATTGAAATTCTTCGAAGCAGGAGACTCAGAGAGGACAGCAGTCACTTTTGCAATTCACTCTGAATAAATTAAATATAGAATGATTATCTTTGAACAATAAATCAAATAACTTTTAAATTATACGATCATGGGAATTAAAATTATTGATCTTGGGAGCAACGGATTAAAAGTATCCAATTTAGGTCTTGGATGCATGGGCATGAGCGCTTTTTATGGCGAGACAAATGAAACGGAATCACTTGCTGCAATTTCGCTTGCTCTTGAACTCGGGATGAATTTTCTTGACACAGCTGAAATCTACGGTCCTTTTAAAAATGAAATTCTTATAAGCAAAGCGATTAAGGGAAAAAGAGATAAATTTGTAATTGCTACAAAAACGGGAGTTGCAGTAGATGATGCCGGAAATCATCAGGGTATTAACGGAAGCCCGGAGTACATTAAAAAAGCTATTGACCGTTCTTTGAAACATCTTCAAACTGACTATGTTGATCTTTACTACATTCACCGTATTGATCCGAACGTACCGATAGAGGAAACAATTGGAGCAATGGCTGATCTGGTGAAAAGCGGTAAAATCCGTTACATAGGATTAAGCGAAGCATCATCATCTACGATCCGTAAAGCCCATTCTGTTCATCCAATCTCTGCTTTACAGACAGAATATTCTTTTTTTGAACGCAGCGTTGAACAAAACGGAATTCTCGAAACCACAAAAGAACTTGGAATCGGATTCGTTGCATATTCACCTTTAGGGAGAGGATTTCTCTCAGGTGAGATAAGATCCATAGATGATCTTGCGGCGGATGACTGGAGAAGAAACGTCCCGCGTTTCCGGGGAGAAAATTTTAATAAGAATCTGGAAGTGGTAGAAGAAATAAAAAAGCTTTCTAAGAAAAAAGGTATAACCCCTTCACAGCTTGCGCTTGCATGGGTTCTTCAAAAGGGCTTTGCAGCAATACCCGGAACAAAGCGAAGAAAATATATTCAGGAAAATGCTGCTGCTGCTGCTATAGAACTTTCACTTGATGAGCTGAATGAAATAGATTTGATAGTTCCGCATGGAGTTGCTTCAGGTGAAAGATATCCGCCGCAGGGGATGTCGGTTATTAACAGGTAAGATTTTTATGATCTGAAATCGAATTTTAATTTTATCGCATAGAAGCTGAGTTGAAGAGATTTTTTCTCATTTTTCACTGCCTCTCTGTTTCCCGCTTTCCCATACGCTGGGTGTGTTTCAAACTTGAAATACTGCTTTATAACCTGAGACATATTCAGCATCATACAGCACAATTAAATTTGCTGTTAAGAAATAAAATAAATGCAGCTCCTGATTGGGAGTCAGAAGCGGCAGATGACTTGTAATTATAATTTTAGCTGAACAATTTATTAAAACCTTACCTAAATGAAATGGGACCTTCAAAGACAGGCTCTTCAGATTTTAACATCACAAATTTAATTGACATACTTATACGATTAGGCATACTTTTTTTATTGGTTAGCTGGTGTTTCGAAATTGTAAAACCATTTGGTTTAGTGTTAATGTGGGGAATTATTATTGCCATTGCGGTTTATCCTTTATACAAAGGATTGAACAATTTATTCCGCGGGCACAAGTCAATATCCGTGATAGTTATTGTACTGTCAATTTTAACCATTATAGTAGTACCTGTCTGGTTTTTAGGCGGATCAATATTCACGGAAGTTGAACAGTTGCGTGAATATTATAGTCAGGGAAAACCTCTGATTCCTCCACCGGGCGATACCATAAAAAGCTGGCCATCATTTTTGAAACCTGTTTCAGATTTGTGGCAGCTTGCTTCTGAGAATCTCGAAGGAGCGGTAATGAAGTATAAGGATGAATTCACAAAACTGGGAAGCTGGTTGGTTTCTGCTCTGAGCAGCTTAGGAAGCGGATTAGCTCAATTTTTAATTTCTGTTGTTATCGCTATAGTATTACTTACTAATTCTGACTCTTTGATAAAGTCAACTTTAAAATTCTTTACGAGATTAGCACCTTCATACGGAGAGAATTTTGCTGAACTTATAGTCAACACGGTTCAAAGCGTAGTAAAAGGTGTTCTTGGTGTCGCGGTAATACAGGCAGCATTAGCCGGTCTGGGTTTATATGCAGCTGATGTTCCTTATGCGGGAATATGGACTATTCTGTGCCTGATGCTTTCGATCATTCAGATTGGTTCATGGATTGTATTGTTCCCCATTGTTATTTATGAATTTGTAACAAACGATTTACTGACAGGTGTATTATTTCTAGTCTGGGTTATTTTTGTAACATCAATTGATAATTTTCTGACACCGTTTTTGATGGGACGTAAGTCGTCAGTGCCCAGCTTAGTGTTGTTTATCGGTTCAATTGGAGGATTTTTATCAATGGGTTTTCTCGGTTTGTTCTTAGGCGCTATTTTATTTTCAATAGGTTACACTCTGTTTATATCATGGATGAATG
>CAZLOL010000389.1:0-3059 GCA_964561045.1 uncultured Ignavibacteriaceae bacterium
CAAACTCTACAAACTCAACTAACTTGACAAACTTGACAAACTTGACAAACTTGACAAACTTGACAAACTTAATCTCCTTCCTGCCTTTATTTTACAAAGAGATTTCCTTATCTTTATTAAGATTTAATCTAATTAAGCAAAAGTCACCTTGATCCCTGAAGATATAAAAAATACTTTCATCAGTTATCTTAAGCATAATGCGCACAGGATAACCAATGAAAGATTTCTTATTTTAGATGCTGCCCTTAACATGCAGACACATTTCGATGCAGATGAACTATACCTGCAGATGAAGAATAATTACATTAACGTTTCAAGAGCAACTGTATATAAGACTCTGGAACTTATGAATGAATGCCACATTCTTACAAAACATAACTTTAAAGGCGACAGAACCCGGTATGAGACTAAAATCGGGCGTAATCCGCATTATCATATTATCTGCATTACGTGTAATAAGATCATAGAATTTGAATATCCTGAAATTGAAAAGATCAACAAGAAAGTCTGCAGGGAAAATCATCTCACCATGGTTGATCATACAATGCAGGTATTTGCCAAATGCGAGAATCCGGGAAAGTGCAGGCATAATTTGAAAAAGTTCAGCTAAATAAATTTAATTTTTTATTTGCATTAAATTGTATTAAGATATTATTCAGTAATGAGAACAGCAGCAGATCTGAAGATAGGTGAAAAGGCAGTAATAAAAGATGTGGATAATTCACATTCATCTTTTCACAGAATTCTTGAAATCGGATTTACTCCCGGACAGGAAATTGAAATGGTGAACAGATCTGTCTTTAAAGATCCCATTGCATTATCCATCAGAGGTACCGTAATAGCCATCAGAAGAAGCGAAGCCAGATGCATCAAAATATGAGTTTGGAAACCATAAATAAAATTCCATTAATAACTTTGGTCGGACAGCCTAATTCCGGCAAGACAACTCTTTTTAATTTTCTGAGCGGAAAGAATTATAAGACTGTAAACTATCCGGGATCAACTGTAGAATATTCCATTTCCAGAATTCTCGATAAGTTTTCCGTAAATGCCGAGATTCTTGATTCACCGGGAATTATAAGTCTGATCCCATCTTCTCCAGATGAAAAGTTATCAGTTGATTCTCTTTTCTCTCACCCGAAATTCGGACAGCCTGATATAGTTGTTGTAACAGTTGATGCCAGCCAGCTGTCAAGACATCTTTATCTGGTCAAACAGCTGATAGATTCAAATTTCAAAGTGATAGTTGTGCTGACAATGCTCGATATACTTCATAAAAAAGGACTTGAGATTTCAGAAAGCAAACTCAGCAGCATACTTCACAGCAAGGTTGTAAGAATCAATGGAATTTCAGGCAAGGGCATTGACAGCCTGTTGAATATCATAAAGGAGGAAATAACTGAACTTGATCAATATTCAAACAATACAATTATCCGGCCGGGCAAGAAACTAAAAGCTGGTCTGATTGAGTCTTTTTCGGAAATAGAAAAAATAGAAAAGGAAGTCCTGTTCAGGAAAACAAATTTTGAAACTAACGGAAAGTTAAACCTTGATGAGATAAATAAAAATATTGTTGTTCTTAATTCTCCAAGACAATATTTAAAACCGGACAAACTTACCTTAAGCATTGATAAATACGTACTTCATAAATTCTGGGGGCTTATAATATTTTTCATGATTATGTCTCTGACTTTTACTTCAATTTTCTGGCTGGCAGCTCCCTTAATGGATTTGGTCAGCGAAGGATTTTCATTCTTATCAGATATTGCGGTTAAAATATTGGGTGATGGAATAGCAGGAGACCTTGTGTCAAACGGAATCATAAGCGGACTGGGATCTGTTCTTGTTTTCCTTCCTCAGATACTGATCCTGTTTCTGATTCTCGGACTGCTTGAAGATTCAGGGTATCTTGCCCGGGGAGCTATGCTCATAGATAAACCGCTGTCTAAAATCGGATTAAACGGGAAATCATTTGTTCCCCTGCTGTCCGGTTTTGCCTGCGCGATTCCGGCAATCCTGGCAACCAGGACCATAACAAACCGCCGTGAAAGATTACTCACCATTTTTATAATCCCTTTAATGAGCTGCAGCGCCAGACTTCCGGTCTATGCCCTGCTGATTGCATTCCTGACTCCTCAGGATAAACCCTGGATCGGCGGAATATCACTTGCAGCAATATATATTTTCAGCATTACCGGATCAGTAGTTATAGCTTCAATAATAAATAAATTCAAAGGCAGATTAATTAAAGAAAATGACAATTCTTCTTTCATACTTGAGCTTCCGGCATACAGAAAACCAAAACTCAGTATTGTATTAAACAACACGCTGAAGAATGCTAAACAATATATCAGAAAAGCCGGTCCTGTAATTTTATACTTATCTCTGTTTCTCTGGGCTTTAACTTACTTTCCGAATTATGATCCGGCTTTACCGGATACTGCGGATAAATCTCCTGAAGAAATAACTCAGATGAAGGGAGCAGAAAGAATATCCACTTCTTATGCAGCTTATATGGGGAAGTTCATTGAACCTGTGATGAAACCGATCGGCATGGACTGGCGCGTCGGAGTTTCTCTGATTGCAACTTTTGCTGCAAGGGAAGTTTTCGTTAGTTCATTGGCGCTGATATTTAAGATAACAGATACAGGTGATGATCTTCAGAACTCGATTTTAAATGCTATGAAAGATGCTAAGATAGGAGATACGGATCAGAAATTATTTACTACTGCAACTTCGGCAGGGCTGATTGTATTCTTTGTGTTTGCTTTACAGTGCCTGTCAACGGTTGCAATATCAAAGAAAGAAACCGGCAGCTGGAGAATTCCTGTTTTGCAGATAATAATATTCACTTCAATTGCTTACATACTTACTTTTATAACCGTCAATGGATTGAGAGCTGTAGGAATTAATTGATTTGGAATTTGGGATTTCGAATTTGGAATTTGTTTAGAAGTAACTACTCCTCTATATTTAATTATATTTAATTATATTTAATTATATTTAACTATACTTAATAAGATTCAATTAGATTTAATAAGATTTAATTCTTAAACCGG
>CAZLOL010000390.1:0-2975 GCA_964561045.1 uncultured Ignavibacteriaceae bacterium
AAAGCGAAACACCGATCACGCGTCATCCTCAAAATCCAAATATAATGTTTGCTTCGGCAAATACTTTTAATGTAGGAGGAACTACATCTTTCAGCACGTCGCATTACATTACGACTGACGGAGGAGTAACTTTTTTTGGTGACGACACAACTAATTTTAATAATGGTGATCCGGCACCGATGGTAATGTACACGGGAAGAGTTCTTATATCTTATATTACCAGTACAGGAAATATGGGAGCCGCTTATTCTACTGACCTTGGTACAACATGGTCGGGAACAGTAACTTTTCCGGGCTCAACGACATTTTCAGATAAGAATTTATCAGCTACAGACGGAACTCCGGGAAGTTCTTATTACGGAAGATGTTATACTGTATATACTGAATTTAGCGGTGCTAATGTAAACAGGATAGTTGCTACATATTCGAATGACGGAGGAGTCACCTGGTCAGCAGTAACACCAATAAGCCCTGTTCCGTCAGCAGGACATCATCATCAGGGATGTGATGTAACAGTTGACATTTACGGTTGGGTCCGCGTTGTTTATGCAAACTGCACAACTAATGGTCAAAATTCTACCGAGGATTATCTTGGTTGGGCAGAATCAGGAGATGGAGGAGTGAGCTGGGGAGATATGTCAGATACAAAAGTTAATACCAACGGAATCAGATCTGCTGATTTCTTAACACCTTCAAATGTTGCTATAAGGGTAAATGGTTTCCCAAGAATTGATGGAGACAAAACATGCGGTTCAGCTGCGGATGATGAATATGTCGTAATGGCGGAAAAGAATTTTGCTCCGGCACTCGACAACGGGGATATAGTATTAATGAGAACTCCTGACGGTGGCAGCAGTTGGACAAGAACAAGAGTTAATCAAAATGCAGCAGGATCTTACGAATGGTGTCCGGCTGTGAATGTTGATGCGACCGGTGCAATTAATGTGTGCTATTACAGTACGAGGAATGTTCCGACAAGTGATTCTGCACAGATATATTTATCAAGATCAACTGACGGCGGAACCACCTGGGTTGATGTGCTCGTATCCGATCATAAATTCAAACCGGTACCAATTTCAGGACTTGCTCCTGGATACCAGGGAGATTATATAGGTATAACATCAGGCGGAGCTGGTAAAATCATTCCTTACTGGTGCGAACAAAATACATCAACAGGCGGAAGATATCAGGCTTATGCTGCATTGGTTGATATTACTGTCCCGAATATTTGCGAAGATTTTTCATGCAATAAAGACACAGGTTCAACAGTGCTTCCTGTTAACACCGGGAATTTCTTTGAACAGTTTTCGGGAACAAATTACTGGAACAGAAGGTCCACAGCCAGCGCTTATAATATCGGCGCGGGTTCGGCGAGATTCAATTCATGGTCAGCTTCTGGCGGGACCATTCAGTCTCTGATTTCTTATCAGTTCCCGTCGGCACCTGCCAGTACTTATATTACATTTGATGTCGCTTATGCTCCGTGGTCAGGCGGAAACGTTGATTCATTAATTATTGAAACATCTTCAAACAGCGGCACTTCCTATACGATTCTCCAGAGATTGTGGGGAGGATTAGGAGCTGCTGCCGGACCATTAAATACGGTGTTTGTTGGAGGAGGTCAGTTCACTCCGACAGGCGGCCAGTGGAGACCGAGGATTTATTCAATTCCGGCAGGTACAAATAAAATAAAACTAAGAGCAAGAAGCGGTTTCGGAAATGATATCTGGATAGATAATATTTGTGTTCAGACTCTTGGTACAGTTGCCAATTCTATCGGACTTGCTTCAGAGGGAATGTTTATTCCTTCAAACCCATACTGGAGATTATTGGATACAGTAAAAGTATATTATGCAAGAACAGATTTTCCGAATGTAGTTGTTGATTCAGCAATAAGTGTTGCAGGCAGTAATGCTGTTGTTGACAATCTCATGTTTAACAGAGCGCTTTCCGGAACATATTACAAGATAGTTAAACACAGAAATATGCTCGAGACATGGAGCAATGTAGGAGTGAGTTTCACAAGAGGCTCCGGTTCATCTCATTATAATTTTATTCAGCCGGACGGTCAGGCTTACGGAAACAATCAGGCAGTTGTAAGTACTTCTCCATTTTATCGAGGTATGTACAGCGGAGATATAGATCAGAATGGATTTATAGATCTGTCAGATGTTACTCTGGTGTATAATGATGCTACTTTATTTGTAACGGGATATAAGAAAACAGATGTGACAGGAGATAACATTACAGATCTGAACGATCTGGTAATCACTTACAACAATAGTTCTTCGTTTAGAACGGTTGTAAGACCTCCGGGAGCAGAACCTGCACCGCAGCCTGTCATCTCAATGCCTGATGTAAATACTCAGACATTTGAAAATGATGAACAAAGACAGAAGTATGAATTGACAAAACAGCTTATGGAACAATCAGCAAATACAAATGCTGAAAAATATACTCCTAACTGGAACGGCAAACCTCCTTCTGAAACCGAAAAGAAGAATAATGCCAGGTATAATATTTATGACAATTCTGCGAGAGGTGACGCAGGAAACAGATAGACAAGTAAAGTAATATAATTGTTTTATTAAAATTAAGGCTGGAAGATTAATTTCTTCCAGCCTTATTTAATTAACTGTTGAAAGTTAAAAGTTGATGGTTAATAGTTGTTAAATAATTTTATAACTTTCAACTTTTCAAAATGAGTTAAGTCAATTAAGAAATGAATTCAGACATTGATTAATAGAATTCAGATAATATTAAAATGATATCGTACAATGACCAAATGAATTAAGACTTCGATTATTTAGTCACAGTCATAATTGAAATGAATTCAGACACGAATAATATGTTTTAAAATAATGCCGAAATGAACTCTGACATAAATGAAATGGATTAAGATACTGAAGGAATTCTCAGTAACATTTAAGAAAAGGAAACAAACATTTAAGAAAAGGAAACAAACATTTAAGAAA
>CAZLOL010000391.1:0-2942 GCA_964561045.1 uncultured Ignavibacteriaceae bacterium
TTGTAACTTGTAATTTGTAACTTGTAACTTGTAACTTGTAACTTGTAATTTGTGACTTGTAACTTGTAACTTGTAATTTGTAATTTGTAATTTGTAATTCGTAACTTGTAATTTGTAATTTGTAATTTTATTTCACGCATCTGAATCCGATATTTGAAGTTCCGCTGTCAAACGCCTGTCCTCTTCTTGCGCTTGGTCTGTAATTCAGGCAATAATTTTCCGAACATAAAAACGATCCGCCTTTTACTACACGCTTTATTGCAAATGGATCTTCATAGTCATAAGATTTTGAAGGTCCTTTTGGATTCTCCATTACTTTACTATTTGAAATTCTCTGATATGCCTTTGAGTCATACCAGTCGCTTGTCCATTCCCAGACATTTCCAATCATATCATACAGCCCGTAACAATTCGCATTAAAATTTTTAGCAGGTGCTGTTCCCTTGAAGCCATCCTCACCTTTATCATTATCCGGAAAAACACCCTGCCATGTATTTGCCATAAATTTTCCTCCGGGTCTTAATTTATCTCCCCAGGCAAAACGTTTTTCATTCAGACAGTTGCGTGCCGCAAATTCCCATTCAGCTTCTGTCGGAAGTCTCTTCCCTGCCCATTTACAGTAAGCAAGCGCATCATCATAAGCAATATGAACAACGGGATAATTCATTCTGTCTTTAATGCTGCTGCCGGGACCTTCCGGATATCTCCAGTTAGCTCCGGGTACCCAGTTCCACCATTGAGAGACATCTTCGGTAGAAGTGATTTTATTTTTCGGCTGAATGTAAACAAGAGAAGCCGCAACAAGATCTTTTGGATTCGGAGCGGCTGTTCCGGGAGGCAGCTGTTTTTTTAATTCATTCCAGTCAGGAATTCTTTCAGCAATAGTTATATAGCCCGTTGCATCAACAAATTTTTTGAATTGTTCATTTGTAACTTCAGTCTCATCCATCCAGAATCCGTCAACCTTTACTTTATGTGCCGGCTTTTCCACATCATAAGCATCAGATTCATTAGTTCCCATTGTAAATTCTCCGCCGGAAACCCATACCATACCGGCATGAGAATCAGAATTATCTGTATTTGAAACTTCTTTTATTCCGGTCTTATCTTTGGAATTAATGCCGGAATCTATGGGATCCGGATGAAGAGAATCAGTCGAACTAAAACGTGAAGGCTTTTTTTCACAGCAGGCTTTAATGCTGTCATTTATTTTGTCAGCTGCGGATTGATCAGTTTCTTTTTTTGAGCATGAATTTATAAACAGGAAAATCTGAATGAAGAAGAGTATAAAAACAAATTTCTTTATCTTTATGTAAAGCATAATACAAAAACAAGTTTCGTATTTAATTTGAATAAATTTTTCGAGACTAAAAAGGCAATAAACTTTTATTACAATACAAAATAAATTAATTTGACAGATTTAACAAACGATATAAATTACAAACTTACCCGGTAATTCTATTTTAAAATTTTTGCTGTTTAAAGTATGTTGATAAAGGTAAATATATTAATATACATTTTACCAAGAATTCAGTTAATCTTGAATTCGAACTTAACAAGGGAGAATTAATAGGAAAGAAATGGATAATTGATGAAATGAATATTCTCAAATCTGAAAATCAAATTATTTTAGCTTTTTAGTTTGATCAGGGAAAAACATAATATTGTTATGTAATTGATGTTGAGATATAAATTGCGCTTTTAAAATGAAAAATAGTTTTCATTTTGAAATGTTAGATTCTGCATTAATAAAATATAATTCAATAGATTTTCTTTTTTCTGCTAATTGTATTTTTTCATTCATACAATATTTTTTATAAAAAAATTTACACTAACTATTTAAGAATCAGGGGGAAAAAAATACCCTGCGCAACACTGTTTTTTCACACATAGCTTAACTATCATATAAATATAGGAGATTCGAACTTTCACAAATCGCGTTTTTTACAATTTGACATTACAGGCAAAATATTATAAGTTGTTTTCAATCTTAAGATTAGTTTAAAAAAAATTATTTATTAACTTAAAAAAAACAAAATTATGGCTAAGCAATTTTATTTGCCTAATACAGATGAAGGCAAAATGACATGGCTGAATAATTTAGCCGTGAAGCTACCTAATCATGCAACAACATTAGGAATCAGTTCTGAGACAATTACATCTGTTCAGAATGATGCAAATATGTTCAGCTACATGATAAATTTAGTAAACTCTTTCAAAACCGGTATGTCTGAAAGGGTCGGATACAAGGATATCATCAAAAACGCTCCTGAAGGAACCGCCATTGGACCTGTACCTGTTTTTAATCACACTCCTCCTCCAACTGTTGTTCCTGCGGGTATATTTATAAGAGTAAGACGCCTTGTACAGAACATCAAATCAAGCGATAACTACAATGAATCTATAGGCGGCGACCTGGGAATAATCGGTGCCGAGTCAGATGAAACAACTCTGGAAATGAAACCTGTACTGAAGATCAAAATGACTGCGGGTAAACCGGAGCTGGTTTGGAAAAAAGGAAATGCCGATTCTCTTGATATATATGCTGACAGAGGTGACGGTAAGTCATTTGTCTATCTTGCAAATGATTCAGCTCCGAATTACACAGACAATACATCTCTTGCGGAAGGTATGAACATGAATGAATGGAAATACAAAGCAATTTACAGGATAAAAGATGAGCAGGTAGGACAGTTCAGTGATGTGATCTCTGTAATGGTAAAAAAGGAAGTAGCGTAAAATAAGCAATAACCGTTCTTTAATATAATTTATAGCCGGATCATAGAATTTTGCTCCGGCTATTACATAAAAATAAATTTCAGGAAAAGATTTATTTTTCAGAAAATCAAATTGACCTGATAAGATAAAATAATTTACAGCTGTAAGAATATATTTGCTCATCGCCCCGGCAGGTTTGCTTTCCGGGATTGCAGACTTACCGG
>CAZLOL010000392.1:0-2935 GCA_964561045.1 uncultured Ignavibacteriaceae bacterium
GTTAATTGATAATTGTTAATTGATAATTGTTAATCGTTATTCGTTAAAAAAAAATAACTAAAAATATATTTGAATAAAGTTTTAATAATATCTTATTATTTTCCTCCGATGGGCATGGGCGGAGTTCAGCGTACATTGAAATTTGCAAAGTATCTAAAGGAATACGGATGGGATCCGGTAGTTCTAACGGACAGTCCCAAGAAATATTATGCAGTTGATGAAAGCATGCTGAATGAAGCAATCGAATGTGGAATAAAGATAGAGAGAACGGGTGAAGAAATCACAGATGTAAGCAAGATCATCATTAAAACTCCAAATGAGAAATTAAGAAAATTAAGAAGCAGAGCCGGACAATTTCTACTGATACCTGATAATAAAAAATTCTGGCTTAAGCCGGCTCTAAAGAAAGTTGATGAGATATGGAAAAAATACGACGGTTTCAATGTGATCTTCGCGACAGCTCCCCCATATACAGATTTCCTGATTGGACAGGATGTAAAGAAAAAATACAAAGTGCCATTGGTAATAGATTACAGGGATGCATGGGTTGACAGTCCGGTTTTGAATTTTTATCCCACACCTTTTCACAAAATGTCTAATATGCGTCTGGAAAAGAGTGTGCTGAAAGATGCAAACAAGATAATTACCACAAACAGGCGTGTAAAGGAGCTCATTATTTCACGATACGGAAATATAGATTATAATGACGTAAAGATAATACCTCACGGTTTTGATGAAGAGGATTTTGAGAAGGCAAAAACAATGGAGCTTCCTCTGACAAGTAAAATGCGGATAACTTATTCAGGAAGCTTTTATACGAGAAACCCAAAATTTTACCTTGAAGCCATTCATAAGTTTTTTGTCAAGTACCCCGAATTAAAAAAGGAAGTTGAATTCTGTTTTATAGGAATAATATCAAAAGATAATCTTGCATTAATAAAGAGTTACGGGATCGAAGACTCGCTGAATATTCTTGGTTATATCAATCATATTGAATGCATTAAATATCTTCTGGCTTCGGATATTTTATTTTTTATGATAAGCCGCGGAGAGAATGATGATGCGGCTATGCCAGGAAAGGTAGGAGAATATATCGGAAGCAGAAAGAATATTATCGCCTGCATTCCGGAGGGAGTGACAAAAAAAATTCTGGAAAAATATAATGCAATAAAATTTGTAGATGAAGATCCTGAAGAACTTAGGAATGCTTTCCATGATTACTATTTAATGTTTAAGAATAAATCACTGCCGGCAGCAAATAATGATGTAGTCGAACAGTTTGACAGAAAGGCGCTGACTTACGAACTTGCGAAGGAATTTAATCTTCTTGTTGACATCGAATAAATCAAAAATCCGATATCAGTTCTTATCAAAAAACAGTATAAAATATTTCAGCTGATATTATCTGAAGAGCGGGAATAATCAAAATGAAGATCTTACTGATCGGTAACGGCGGACGGGAAAACGCATTAGCGTGGAAGATATTTAATTCGGTTTCTTTTCAGGAAACTAAAAGCAGACTATACAATACTATCGGCAGTCCGGGAATAAATGACTTTGCCTGTCCTGTAGCCATAATTCCTGCTGAGACTGAAAAGCTCATAAGCTTTGTTAAAAAGGAAGAGATTGATTTTACGGTTGTAGGACCCGAGCTGCCTCTGTCTTCAGGGATAGTAAATGAATTCGGAAAGAGCGGATTAAAAATATTCGGACCGTCAAAAGAAGCAGCGGAAATAGAGTCCAGCAAGGTATTTTCGAAAAAATTAATGTATGACAATAATATTCCGACAGCACGTTACAAAGACTTTTCCGGTATAAATATAAATGAAGCAAAAGAATTTCTAATATCCTGTGAATATCCGGTTGTAATAAAAGCAGACGGTCTTGCAGCAGGCAAAGGTGTAATAATTGCAGATAGTTTAGGTGAAGCTGTTGAAACTATTGAAGATATAAGCCTGAAAAATAAATTCGGAGAAGCCGGTAACAATTTTATAATAGAGGAATTTCTTGAAGGTGAAGAAGTCTCAGTATTTGTGATCACAGACGGAAGGGATTATAAAATTCTTCCTTTCTCTCAGGACCATAAAAAAATATCCGATGGTGATAAGGGAAAGAACACGGGAGGCATGGGTGCTGTAGCGCCTTTGAAGAAATTCATGAAAGAAGAAACAACCGCTAAGATCAAAACAAGAATAATTGAACCCGTTCTGAAAGCATTAAAGGAATCAGGAAGAGAATTCAAAGGGTGCCTTTATTGCGGACTGATGATGGTGAATGATGAGCCGTATGTAATTGAATTCAACTGCAGGTTCGGTGATCCAGAAACTCAGGCAGTTTTGCCGCTGATCAAATCTGATTTTCTGCAGCTTCTTCTGGCTTCAGCCGGAAACGGGATAGGAAATTATAATTTAAAGACCAATAATAATTTTGCGTGCTGTGTAGTAATGGCTTCAGAAGGATATCCGGATGATTATGAGAAAGAAAAAGAAATAACAGGTTTTGAAAATGATAATAAAAATGAAAGTTCTGTTGTCTTTCATTCAGGAACGAAATTTACAGAAGACGGCAAAGTAGTTTCTTCAGGCGGAAGAGTCCTTTCAGTTGTAGGAATTTCAGAAATATCAATGGAAGAAGCCGTGAAAAATTCTTATCAAAGAGTATCCGGTATTGAATTCGGGAATAAGTATTTCAGGAAGGATATTGGGGGGAAGCAGTTTTAAATTACGAGTTACGAGTTATGAGTTACGAGTTACGAGTTACAAGTTACAAGTTACAAGTTACAAGTTACTAGTTACAAGTTACGAGTTACGAGTTACAAGTTACAAGTTACAAGTTACAAGTTACAAGTTCTGAGTTATGAGTGTTAGATATAGATAAGATTTAATACTTAATACTTAATACTTAATACTTAATACTTAATACTTAATACTTAATA
>CAZLOL010000393.1:0-2932 GCA_964561045.1 uncultured Ignavibacteriaceae bacterium
TGTAAATGAAAGAACCATCCTATAAAGAAGCATTAGAAGCGTTTGCAAATCCTTTTCAGAGATTTGGTGTTGAACAAGTGACAAACGGATTAATAAACCAGTCATACAAGGTAACAGACCGAAATACGAGGAGTTCATTTTTTCTCCAGCAAATAAATCAACATGTATTTGAAGAGCCAGAGAAGATTCAGCAGAATTATGAATCTCTCTGGAAATACATTAATAGCAAAAAAAAATCCTTACATATTCCTGAACCACAATTTTTTATTAATAAGCGAACCTGGTATGTTGATCAGAATAAAAGATACTGGAGAATATTTGAGTTTATTGAAAACACGAAAACGTTGACTGTGGCTGAGAACATCAAAGAGGCCGGAGCCGTAGCTGAAACTTTTGCCATCTTTACGGCTTGCTTTAGCGATTTTAATATTGAAGAGCTACAAATTACCATTCCTGATTTTCATAATGTATCGTTACGCTTTGAACAACTTAAGCAGGTTGCTAAGACGGCTTCTACAGAAAGGCTGGGTAAGAGCACAGAGCTTTTTGAAAAACTGTTGCAACGGGAAAGATATGCCATGCTATATGAGGAATTTACAGTATCCGGTGAGTTCCGGAAAAGGATAATACATCATGATGCAAAGATCAGTAACGTCCTGTTTGATAAAAGGTCAGGAAAAGTAGTTTGCCCGGTAGACTTTGATACGGTAATGCCAGGTTATTTTTTCTCCGACCTTGGTGATATGATCCGTACGATGACCTGTAAAGAGGACGAAACCAGTACGAATTTTGATAAAATACATATCAGAAAAGAATTTTATGACGCAATTGTATCAGGTTACTCCGGAATTTTGAAAGATCAGCTGACTGCTTCTGAAAATAAATACATTCATTCCGCCGGCTTATTGGTGATTTATATGCAGGCATTACGTTTTTTAACTGATTATTTGCACAATGACAGATATTACCAGGTTAGTTACAAGGACCATAATCTTGACAGAGCACTGAATCAAACCGTCTTATTGGAAAAGTTGGAGGTTTTCTTATCAGAGAACTATAATTTTATATGCTGAAGTTTAAATTAATCATTTCCCTTTAGCCGGTATGTCAGTAAAAAAGCAATATTGCTATACAGATAGTTCAGGTCAGGATGTTTACCTGTTTACACTGACTAATTTATCAGGAACAGAAGTTCTTATTACTAACTATGGTGCAATTATAACTTCTTTTCGTATTAAAAGTAAGGAGGGAGCTGTTAATGACATTGTGCTTGGCTTTGATAAAGTGGAAGACTATACCAACGAATCTTACCTGGCGCATTATCCCTGGTTTGGATGTGCAGTAGGACGAAATGCTAACAGGATAAAAAATGCACAATTTATAATTGATAAAAAGGAATATTTACTGTCAAAAAATAATGGCAATGACCATTTGCATGGAGGTGTAAATGGGTTTGACAAGAAAGTATGGAGATTGGTTAAAATAGAAGAATCGCCAATAAGTTCTCTTGAGTTAAAGTATAGTAGTCCGGATGGCGAAGAAGGATATCCCGGCAAACTGGATGTGACCATAATGTTTGAACTTAACAATGAGAACGAATTAAGCTACGAGTATAGTGCTTACTGTGACAGGCCAACTGTAATAAATCTAACCCATCACAGCTATTTTAACCTGAACAATGGGGTTGGCGACGTTAAAGACCATGAAGTCAGGATATATGGATCATGGGTGCTTGATCAGGATGATAATCTTGTAGCAAACGGTGATTTAAGCCCGGTTGCTGATACTGAATTCGATTTTCATGAATTCACACTATTGGGAGAAAGATTGAATAAAATCGCAGAATACGATAAGAGCTTTGTAGCTGATAAAGATGCTGTTTCTCTTTCATTAATGGCAGAAGTACGATCTGTTGCATTGGGAGTCTTATTACAGGTTTATTCCACTGAGCCAATTATTCATTTTTATTCAGGCAAATGGATACCTGTGATAACCGGGAAGAATGGCATTAAATATGGTCCTTTTTCAGGGCTATGTCTTGAAACTCATAAGCATCCAAATGCCATTAATATTTCTCATTTCCCTGGTACAATATTAAGGCCCGGAGAAATTTATTCCACCAAGACTGTTTACAAAGTATTCACCTAGTTTTTCTTACTTTTAAATTTCTCGTCCATTTCATTTGGACCATATATCCAAGAGAAGAATGTACTTAACCCAATTTTCCTTCTGATATACTCAGCCAGCACAATACCAATAACACCTCCAATTACCAATAGAATGAAAACTAATTTTTCAGAACCGATCCCTAATCCTATTAATCCAAAAAGTAATACCGGAGACAGGAAGGCCTGAAACCAATAGATCAGATTTATGAACCACATAACAGATAATTAAGTTTGAGAAAAATACATAAGCTCTTCATCTAAGTTCAGAAAGGAATGCTTAGCCTTTAAGCTTCTTACTTTCTCGAAATGTGATATAAGAAATTCCTGATGAGCTTTTGTATCTGGCTGAAAAGCTTTGTGCTTACGGGCAATTACTATTTTTTTGATTTCCTGCATCAGTTGCTGTGATTCCTCTTTTATACAGGTATTTGAAAATTTTTCCAGTACAAACTCTGTGGCTGCATAATTTGGATGCACAAGGTCAATATCGTAAAACCGGTAATCTCTTAATACATCTATCACCAGTTCATATGCGGGAAAATAAAAAGCAGACTCAAACTTATTAACTATATAATGAACTGATTCAATCAGCCGGGCCTTACTCTGGTTGTTTTCTACTACCCCATCCCTTATATGGCGTACAGGGCTAACAGTGAAAATGAATTTTAATGCCGGATTGAATTGTTTTAATTGCTTTAAACAATCTTCAAGCATATACTTAATATCAGCGGTCTCCAGCATTTCTTTTGTGAACCAGTTTGCCG
>CAZLOL010000394.1:0-2927 GCA_964561045.1 uncultured Ignavibacteriaceae bacterium
AACTCGCAACTCGCAACTTCACCTTAGTATATTTTTATCCGGCGAATACTTGTAATAATTCCTTGACTCAGCCGAATAGAACCCCTTGTCATTCTTATCTGAAGGCAGAACAATATTCCATGCGTTTTTTTCCCAGAAGACAGGCTTTTTTTCAACCTCAATCACATAAGAGGAATCATTTAATTTCTTTGAAGTATATTTTGATTTGTGAGACTGATTTACTTTTGGTCCCCGAATGATGTAATACAATGTATCATTATCGAAGCCGGCAATGAATGCAAGTGAGTCAGCATCATGATAATATACATTTCCGTTAAAGGGGTTTTGGTTCTTCCCGCAACCGGAAAGTAAAATAAAACTTACTCCTGTGATGAGCAAGACTGTCAGTATTAATTTCATTTTTCTAAATTTAATTGATTTCTGAATATCTAATTAATTGTTATCCCGGATGAAGAATTGCAAATGTACTTCAATACATTACTATCCCGCCGTCAACGCAAAGTGTCTGACCGGTAATGTAAGAAGATTCATCCGAAGCAAAAAATTTTACCGCGTTTGCTATGTCACTTCCGCTGCCGAATTTTTTTAATGGTATGGAATTTAAATAACCCTGCTTTATTTCATCTGTGAGTTTATCCGTCATCTCGGTTGCAATGAATCCCGGAGCAATGGCGTTAATGTTAATATTCCTTGAAGCCAGTTCTCTCGCAACAGATTTAGTAAATCCTATCACGCCTGCTTTTGAAGCAACATAATTCGCCTGTCCGGCATTTCCCATGATCCCGACGATGGAGGTTATGTTAATGATCTTACCGGAGCGTTTGCTCATCATGCTTCTTGTCACTGCTTTTGTCATGTTGAAGACGCCTTTCAAATTCGTGTCTAGCACGGCATCCCAGTCATCTTCACTCATTCGCATCAGCAATCCGTCTTTAGTGATCCCTGCATTATTTACCAGCACATCAATCTTTGTATGATCTTTTAATATGCCATCGACCACTTCCTGAACCGACTTCATATCTGCAACATCACATTGATAATGTCTTATATTTTTAGAATTAAAATACACATCATCAATTGCATTCCTGTAAGTAACAATCACCGTAGCTCCCGCTTCTGCAAATGATTCTGCGATCGCTTTGCCGATACCACGCGATCCGCCAGTTACCAAAACTATTTTATCTTTAAAGTCCAACACTTTTATTAATTATAAATTATAAATTTCAAATTACAAATTACAAATTACATCCTATCAATACTAACTACTAACTACTAACTACTAACTACTAACTATCTGATATTTCTTCTGATAATTTTTCTTATAATGTTCATTCAGAATATTATATCCTTCTTCCCCAATAATAAATTTAATCTCTTCTGTCATTGCATCAAATATTGTCTGTGTATAATTTTCTTTCTTATGAATTCCGCAGTAGTCAAGTCTTTCGGAGTGATCATTATCAACAGTCAGGACGTTATCTATGATGGTAAGCGGATACATAATGCAATACTTGGGTTTTATCTCCCATTTATGAAGTCCGTTTTCAACAGCCATAACCTGCAGAGAGCAAAAACCTCTTTTATCTTTAAATACACATTGAGTAATTCCCTGGCTGTTTATGTATAGTTCAGTTCCGATAGCATATCCCGAAGGAAAGTCCGAATCTTCTTCAAGTTCTTTCTCAAACCACTTTGAAGTATCTTTAAGCTGATGTTCGTCCATCACACCTTTTATCTGATTTTCAAATTTCATTATCACGGGTTCAAAGTCCCTGTCCATATAGACTCCCCAGTTGCAGCATTGCCCGCTGCAGATACTTATATTGCAGCCCGGAACAAATCCCTGAGTAAATATCACGGGATCTATTTTCATTCCGTTAATTTCCATAAAATCTTTTTCTTGGGCAGGAGGTAAATTTTCTTCAGACATTATATTTTATAATTTAATAAATCTTCTGCAGTGACGATGTTATGCAGTTCTGCATCGGGGTGTATTCTTTTTATCAGACCTGTCAGAACTTTTCCCGAGCCGATCTCATAAAACTTTGTAATGTTAAAATCCCTTACCATATTCTCTATGATCTGCTGCCACTTTACTGAAGACATAAGCTGTCTGAACAATGAGTTTTTTATAATGTCACTGTCTGCAACGGGCTCAGCTTCAACATTTGTAAAGATCGGCATATCTGCATTTTTAAAATTCATCTTGTCTATTGTAACACGAAGCTCTTCTGATGATGTAAGCATAAGCTCAGAATGAAATGCGCCGCTGACTGGCAGCTCTTTTACAAGCTTGCTTTTGAACGGCTCTTCCTTTGCGATCTTCATTGCCCTGTGAACAGCTTCAACATCCCCTGAGATAACGATCTGTCCCGGAGCATTGTAATTCGCCGCCTGTACGATCTGATGTTCAGATGCCTGACTGCATATCTCGTCAATTTGCTTTGCAGTTAATCCGATTACAGCTGCCATAGTGCCGGGACGTTTTAATCCTGACTCTTTCATCAGCTCCCCTCTTTTTTTTACAAGACGAAGGCCATCTTCAAAACCTATTGTATTTGCATAGACATTAGAAGTATATTCTCCGAGAGAATGACCGGCTGTTGAATCTGCTTTTATTTTATCGCCGATAAGTTGTGTAAGTATATAAGAGTGAACGAATAGAGCGGGCTGAGTTATATGAGTCTGCATTAACAGTTCGGAAGGTCCTTCAAATGAAATAGTGCTCAGCGGCATTTCCATTATATCATCAGCCAGTGAATATATATCCTTTGCCAAATCAAACTTATCATAAAGATCTTTTCCCATCCCGACAGCCTGTGAACCCTGTCCGGGAAATACGAAAGCAATTCTACTCATTAATTAATTTGATGTTATTTGTTTGATATCAAATTAATTAAATTAAAGTGTTAAATCAATTTCAGAAT